>NZ_JBGCUS010000001.1:4352500-4558479 GCF_041415945.1 Ancylobacter sp. IITR112
GGGATGCGGCGGGCGACCACCTCCGGCAGCTTGATCTCGCCGGAAAGCGATTTCTCGATGGCGGCGGCGATGCGGTCGGCGCGGCGCAGCTCGTCCTCGTCCTGCTCGAAGGCGCGGGTCAGCGAGATGGTGTCGAGCGCGCGCCCGTCGGTGGTGGTGCTGATCTGGGCGTCGACGATATGCGCCCCGGCGCTGGCGCAGGCGCCGGCGATCACTGCCAGCAGCTTGGGGTGGTCGGGGGCGAAGACGGTGAGCTCGGTGATGCCGCGGCTGGGATCGGTGACGGCGCGGGTGGCGAGCGCCTTGCCCTGCGCCTCGGTCTCGCGGATGAAGCGGGCATGCTCCATCTGGTGCTCGCGGTCGGTCTGCAGCCAGTAGGTGGGGTAGTGGCGGCCGAGATAGGCATCGAGCTCGGCGCTGTCCCAGTCGCCGAGCGCGCCGCGCAGCTCCTGCTGGGCGCGGGCGACGCGCTGGTTGCGGTTGCTCTCGGAAAAGCCGCCGGTGATGACCGGCTCGGTCTCGTGATAGAGCGTGCGCAGAAGCTGCGACTTCCAATTGTTCCACACGCCCGGCCCCACGGCGCGGATGTCGGCGGTGGTGAGGATGAGCAGAAGCTTCATCCGCTCCAGATTCTGCACCACGCTCGCGAAATTCTCGATCGTCTTGCGGTCGGAGAGGTCGCGCGACTGGGCGATGGTGGACATGGTGAGGTGCTGTTCGATCAGCCAGGCCACCGTGTCGGTGTCCACCGGGCTGAGGCCGAAGCGCGGGCACAGGCGGCGGGCGACGCGGGCGCCGGCGATGGAATGGTCCTCCGGCCGGCCCTTGGCGATGTCGTGCAGCAGCACCGCGATGTAGAGCAATTGCCGGTTCTTGATGGTCGGCATCAGTTCGTTGGCGAGGCCGTAATCGGGCCGGTCGCCGCGCTCGATGCGCGAGAGCGCGCCGATGGAGCGGATGAGGTGCTCGTCCACCGTGTAGGAATGGTACATGTTGAACTGCATCATCGCGACGATGCGGCCGAATTCGGGGATGAAGCGGCCGAGCACGCCGGTCTCGTTCATCCGCCGCAGCACGATTTCCGGGCTTTCCTTCGAGGTGAGGATCTCGACGAACAGCCGGTTGGCTTCCGGGTTCTCGCGCAGATTGTGGTCGATCAGCTTGAGCGAGCGCGTGGCGAGACGCATCGCGTCCGGGTGGAAGTTCAGCCCGTGCTTGCCGGCGAGATGGAAGATGCGGATGAGGTTCAGCGGGTCGCGGCCGAAGGCGCTGGAATCGGCGACATTGATGCGGTCATTGTCGACGATGAAGTCGGCGCTTTCCTTCAGCGTGCGCCGGCCGGAGCGGCGCAGCCGCGCGATCATCCGGTCGAGCCGCGGCACCGGCTTGTCGTGGCGCTCTTCCAGCGCGGCGGAGACGATGGCGGTGAGGTCGCCGACATCCTTGGCCACGAGGAAATAGTGCTTCATGAAGCGCTCCACATCCTTCAGCCCGGGATGGGAGACATAGCCGAGCCGCTCGGCCATTTCGCGCTGCAGGTCGAAGGACAGGCGCTCCTCCGCCTTGCCGGCGAGGAAATGCAGGTGGCAGCGCACCGACCAGAGGAAATTCTCGCAGCGGCGGAAGATCTTGGCTTCCTCCGCCGTGAAGACGCCCTTGGCGACGAGTTCGCGCGTCTCGTGGACGCGATAGACATATTTGGCGATCCAGAACAGCGTGTGCAGGTCGCGCAGGCCGCCCTTGCCGTCCTTCACATTCGGCTCGACGACATAGCGCGACTGGCCGGCGCGCTTCAGCCGCTCCTCGCGCTCGCCGAGCTTGGCGGCGACGAATTCGGCGGCCGTGCCCTGCACCACCTCCTTGTCGAAGCGTGCGGTCAACTCGTCGAACAGGTTTTTGTCGCCGATCAGCAGGCGGGCTTCCAGCAGCGCGGTGCGGATGGTCATGTCGCCGCGCGCCTGGCGGATGCACTCATCGACCGAGCGGGTGGAGTGGCCGACCTTCAGCCCCATGTCCCACAGCACATAGAGAATGGCTTCGGCGACGCTCTCGCCCCAGGCGGTCTGCTTGTAGGGCAGCAGGAACAGAATGTCGGTGTCCGAGCCCGGCGCCATCAGGCCGCGGCCATAGCCGCCGACGGCGACGATCGCCATGCGCTCGGAGGTGGAGGGGTTGTCCGAGGGGTAGAGCGTCTTCACCGCCAGTTCGTGCACCAGCGCGATGATCTCGTCCTGCAGGCGCGAGAGCCGTTCGGCACAGCGCCGGCCGGAACCGTCCTCCATCAGCCAGCGCTCGGCGACCATATGGCCGTGCTGATAGGCGGCTTTCAGGCGGCGGGCCATCTGCGTGCGCAGTTCGATCTCGCGGCCAGAGCGGCTGGTGCCCAGCACCTCGCGCGCCAGCGTGCCGAGTTCGGCCCGCATGGCGTCGATGTCGAACAGTTCCTTGAAGGGATGGTCGGGGCGGCGGCGGGGTTCGGTCATGGCAGGGTCCGGCTGGTCGGATATCCGCTTTACCCGATCCGCCGCCCCGCGTCATCGTGCGCTGCCGCGCGGGCAAGGGGGTCAAACAAGACATGCCCGCCCCGCCGCGAGGGGCGGGCAAGGGGTTCAAACAAGACATGCCCGCCCCGCCACGAGGGGCGGGCAAGGGGTTCAAACAAGACATGCCCGCCACGAGGGGCGGGCATGTCCATCCTGACGGCACGGCTGACGCCGGCGGTCGCTACAAGAGGGCCGCGCAAGGCGGCCGAACCGTGAGGTCGTGATCAGTTAGTGGTGGTGGCCGGCGCGGTGCCGGTGCTCGGGGTCTCCGAACGAGCCTGCTCAAGGCTCTTGAATTCCGGGGCCGAGTTCAGCTCTTCCTTGGTCAGCGACACGACGACCTTCTCGCCGTCATCGGTCGGGGTGGCGGTCAGCGACTCGAAGGAGACCGCGACCGGCTTGGCGCCGATGCCGAGGAAACCACCCACGTCGATCACCACGGCGATGATTTCGCCTTCGCGCTCGACGATCACGTCGCTGATCGAGCCGAGCTTCTCGTCATTGGCGGTGACGACTTCGGTGCCCATCAGATCGGAGCCGAGCCACTGGCCGGCGCTCTGCGCGCTGATGAACTTCGGCGCGGCCGGGGTCGCGGCGGCCGACGCGGCCGGAGCGGCGCTGTCGGTCGAGCCGGCGGTGCCCGGCGTCGGGGTGGTCGCCGGCATTTCGGCGGCCGGAGCCTGCGGGTTGCCGGCATCCGGCTGCACCGGGCTGGCGGCCGGCGGGGTGGTGGTCTCGGGAGCCGGGCTCTGGGCGAAGGCGACCGCCGGGGCGAGCGCCAGGGCAGCGGCGGCGGTGAGTGTCGCAAGCTTGCTGGTCATCGTCTTCTCCGTCAGGTTTGGAATTTCTGAAATCGGACCGATCTCTCGGCCGTCCGCAGAAAAAACGAAGTAGAGTGGAAGAAGTTCCAAGCGGACCAGGTTTTTCGCCAATGGTAATGGCTTATGACTGCGTCAGCTTCGGCCGATCATCGAGGCGTCGGCGACGCAAACGGTGAGTTCTTCGGTGGAGAGACTGGACTTGGTCACTCCGAGGGCCGACAGGCATCCCTTGGGAGTGCGTGTCGCGCGGCTCGGCGCGATGGGAGCCGGTTCCGGCTGGCTGTTGACGATGGCGGGGGTCGGCGTCCGGTCCGAGGTGGCGAGAGGCGTGTCCGCTGCGGTGGCGGCGTGGGCCGGAGCGGCGATGTCGAGGCGCGCGCCCTTGCCGGTGCGGTTGACGAGATGCGCCTGCCGCGCACCCGGCTCTGGCCCGAAGCTCTCGATCGCCACGGGCTGCGGCGCCGCGCGCGTCATCGAGCCGGTGGCCAGCGCGCCGGCGGTGAGCGGCACCATCAGGGCGACGCCGGTGGCGGCGCCGAACAGATAGGCGGAGGTTTTGAAAACGCTGTCGGTGCCCGGCATCACTGTCTCCCCTTCCAGCCCGTCCGCAGGCAGCCGCCCTCGCTCGCGCGGCGCCTCACGCCGCTGCCGGAGCTTTTCCGCAGACGATTTGTTTCGGTGAACCTGGTGCGGCGAGCGCTGTCGCCGCGATCGCAGGGTTAACGCGGGTAAAGGGTTTCCCGTTCCCGCGCGCATTCACGTTTTCGTGCGCGGCGGGCCGGACCATGTTCGCGACAATGAGCGGAGGGCGCGCTCAGCGCTCGGGCGTCAGGTGGCTTTCGGGCACGCTGACGGTGCAGACAAGGCCGGTGGGGGCGAAGTCGAGTTCGACCTTGCCGTCGAGCGCGCGGGCGAGGTTGCGCTCAATCACCAGAGAGCCGAAGCCGCGCCCGGCTGGCTTCGACACGGGCGGGCCGCCGCGCTCGCGCCAAGTGAGTTCGAAACCGCCGCCGGCTTCCGGCGTGCGCCTCATCCAGGTGATGTCGACATGGCCGCCCGGCACCGACAGCGCCCCATATTTGGCGGCGTTGGTGGAAAGCTCGTGGATGGCGAGGCCGATATTCTGCGCCGCCTCGGGCTTCAGGAAGAGGCTCGGGCCGTCAATGGTGAACTGGCTGTTCTCGCGGTCGAGATGATGGCCGAGCTGGGAGCGGACCATGTCGTTGAGCGAGGCGCCGTACCAGCTTTCCTGCACCAGCAGGTCGTGCGACTTCGACAGCGCCTGCAGCCGCGCGCTGAAAATCTCGACGAAATTGTCGATCGAGCCAGCGTGGCGGGCGGTCTGGCGCGCCATCGCCTGGATCACCGCCAGAAGATTCTTCGAGCGGTGGGTGAGTTCGCGCATCAGCAGGCGCAGATGCTGCTCATTCTCCTTGCGCTCGGTCACATCGACGGCAGCGCCGGTGAGCCCGACCGTCGTGCCGGCGAGGTCGCGCAGCGGGTCGATATGGATGTCGTACCAGCATTTGCGTCCGGCTTCCTCGATCTCGATCTCGCCCTTGCGCGAGGCGGAGGTGGCGACGGCGTCGCGCTTGAGCAAGGTGAGCGCCTGGGCGTGGCCTTCACCGAGAAGTTCGGCATCAGTCGAGCCGAGCACCCGCTCCACGGGAAAGCCGAACAGGGGCTTGCTCACCGAGGTGTAGCGAAGGTCGCGATCCTGGGTGAAGATCGCCACATTGGAGCCGCGCAGCGCCATCTCGTAGCGCTGCAGTGCCGTAGCCAGTTCCAACGTCAGCCGGCGCTGCTCGCTGATCACATGGCGCGGCGCCGGCATGTCGATCAGCGCGGCGAAATTCGACCACAGCGCCACCGCGCCGGTGAGGTTGAGCAGGGCGATGCCGATGCGCACCCCCATCGGCAGCAGCGGAAAGGTGCTGCCGAAGTCGAAGATCACCAGCAGGGACAGCACGCCGAACAGCAGCACCAGCGTCGCGAGCAGCAGGCCCAGCAGCCGGGTGCGCAGCGACAGATTGGGCCTGAGGTAGAGCAGGCGCACCAGAGCGACGAAAATCGCCAGCGACGCCAGAACGGTGGTCCAGCGCGCGGCGTTGTCGACGAGAGCGATGTCGAGCATTTAGGGGCGCTCAGGCAGTGGCGCGCTGCTCCCGCGGGCGGGCGCGTCGTTCGAAGAACAGCGCCTGGCTGATGACGGCGGCGACCGTCGAGGGCTGGAACGGCTTGGCGATCAGGAAGGCCGGCTCGGGGCGCACGCCGGTGAGGAAGCGCTCGGGATAGGCGGTGATGAAGATCACCGGCACCTCGGTGTTCTCGATCAGCTCGTTCACCGCATCGAGGCCGGAGGAGCCGTCCGCCAGCTGGATGTCGGCGAGGATGAGGCCGGGCGCCTTGCGGCGGGCGAGATCCACCGCTTCCGTATGCGTGCGGGCGATGCCGGTGACGCGGTGGCCGAGACCCTCGACGAGGCCTTCGAGATCCAGCGCGATGAAGGGTTCGTCCTCGATGATCAGCACGTCGGTGGCGATTTCCGCCGCCAGTTCCCGCCCGGCATCCTCGACCAGATTGCGCAGTGTTGGAACGTCGATGGAGAGGATGCTGGCCGCCTCTTCCTCCGAGAAACCTTCCAGCGACACCAGCAGAAACGCCTGGCGCACCACAGGGGTGATATGGCCGAGACGCCGCTCGCCCTGGAGCGGCGCGGGCGTCGCGTCGACCTGGGCGTTCAGTGTCACCGAATCCCACAGGCGCGTGAGCAGGGTATAGAGCGCGACGCGAGGATCAATCGAACGGTCGAGCGTCGAGGGGTCGGCGATCAACGTTTCGAGCAGGGCCGTAACATAGGCGTCGCCGGCCGACTGGCTGCCGCTCAGCGCGCGCGCATAGCGGCGCAGAAAGGGCAGGTGCTGCGCGACAAGTTGAGAAGTGCTCACTCGCGTCTCCCCGAAGCTGCAAATTGTGAAGCGGCTGTTAACGCATCATGGACCGCCCGGTTCCGGAGTAGGTCAAAAATTTCTTGCACGCACTACAATTCCCGGAACCGTTTTGGCTTTGGCTCGTTGTGACCTCGTATGCAGCGACGGAGCCGTCTTCCCTCTCGACCTTTCGGGGGCTCAATGTCGGGAAAGAAAATTATGAGTGACGATCATTCGGAGGGCGCCGCCGCCGCAGCGGACGGTTTGTCCTCCTCGCCTCTCGGAGGCGGCAAGGACACCGCGCTCGGCAACGAGATCCAGGCCAAGATCGGCCAGCATCTGCGCGCCATGTATGACGATGTGGTGCGCCAGGGCGTGCCCGACCGGTTCATGGACCTGCTGTCCAAGCTCGACAAGGCGGACACCTCGTCCGATGGGGGCGGGGGGCGCCAGTGAGCCGATTTGACCCGACCCTGCGCGACGAGATCATCGCCGCCATCCCCAATCTGCGAGCTTTCGCCATCTCGCTCTCGGGCAGCGTCGACCGTGCCGACGACCTGGTGCAGGAAACGCTGCTGCGGGCCTTCGCCAATATTTCGAGCTTCCGGCCCGGCACCAATTTGCCGGCCTGGCTGTTCACCATCCTGCGCAACCTGTTCCGCTCGGAATATCGCAAGCGGCGGCGGGAGGTGCCGGATTCCGATGGCGCCTTCGCGGCGACGCTGACCAGCAATCCCGACCAGAACACGCATCTGGATTTCGAGGATTTCCGCGCCGCGCTCGACCAGCTTCCGCCGGATCAGCGCGAGGCGCTGGTGCTCGTCGGCGCGTCCGGTTTTTCCTATGAGGAAGCCGCCGATATCTGCGAGTGCGCGGTGGGCACCATCAAGAGCCGGGTGAACCGGGCGCGCAAGCGGCTCGGCGAGATGCTGGCGTTGGACGATGCCAGCGATTTCGGTCCCGACAAGACCACGCGGGCGGTTCTCGCCGCCGAGCGCACCTGAACCGGCGCCGGCCGGACGACCTATCCCCCCTTCACTCGCGCCTTTTCAGCCCCGTGCCCTCACGCGGGAACGCCCCCGGTTTGCGCCGGGGGCGTTTTGCGCGGTTCGGCTGGCGGGCGTCGCCCGTCAGGGCGCCCGCCCCCGGCGCATGAAGCCGACCACCGCCGACACGAGGAACAGGATGATGGCGACAAAGAAGATGATCTTGGCGATTTCGATCGCGGTCCCGGCGATGCCGCCGAAACCGAGCACGGCGGCGATCAGTGCCACCACGAGAAAGGTCAGCGCCCAACCCAGCATGTAAGCCTCCACTTGACTCGACCCGGCGAAACGGCCGTGGCCGTGTGGCGGGACAACCGCTGAGGCGGGCGAGGGTTCCCCCGGCACCGGGGGGATGGCCGGCGCCGACTTGCCGTCCGATGGGGGGCAGCTAGGATGGGCAGGGTGCTGGCGGGGTATTGGGGCGCATGAGCCTGCGAAACTGGGTAAAATCTTGTGTGCCGCCGGCTGTGCTGGCGCGCCTGCGCGCCATCCGCGCGCGCTTCGCGCCGCCGCATCCGATCCAGGCGTTCGTCTACAGCGATGCGCGCGAGGTGCGCGAGGATATCGCCCGCAAATATGGTGAGGTGGGCGACATGCTCACTTATTTCGCCGGCCACGATGTGGGTGTCGTCCACAAATGGCACCATTACATCCCGCTCTATGAGCGCTATTTCGCGCCCTATCGCGGCCGGCCGGTGCGGCTGCTGGAGATCGGCGTCAGCAAGGGCGGCAGCCTGTGGATGTGGCGCCGCTATTTCGGCCCGGACGCGGTCATTTACGGCATTGATATCGACCCGGCCTGCGCAGCCTATGATGGCGTGGCCGGTCAGGTTCGGATCGGCTCGCAGGTCGATGTGGCGTTCCTCCACCGCGTGGTGGATGAAATGGGCGGCGTGGATATCGTCCTCGACGATGGCAGCCATCTCATGGAGCATCTTCCGGTGACGCTGGAGGCGCTATTCGGCCGGCTGTCGGATGGCGGCCTCTACATGGTCGAGGATCTGCACACCGCCTATTGGCGCGAATATGGCGGCGGCTATGGCAGCCGGCGCAATTTCTTCCGCTATGTCGACGGCATCATCGCCGACATGCATCGCTGGTATCACCGCCACAAGCTGGTGCACCCCGCCGTCAGCGCGCGCTGCACGGGCATCCACATCCATGATTCGATGGTGATCCTCGAAAAGGGGCCGGTCTACCCGCCGGTTTCGTCCCAAGTCGGTACGGAGGCGCCCGCCTCCCCGAACTGAAGCGTTCGTGGCCGTTCACATCCGCGCGGCGAGCAGGGGCGCGACGGCGCGGGCTTCCGCCAGCAGGGCGGTGACGATCGGGGTCATCGGCTCGCGGTCGAGCACCACAAGGCCCATCTGGTGCAGCACTTCCGGCCCCTCGATGGGGATGGAGCGGATGCTGGCGGGAAAGGCGAACACATCCGCCAGGGTGTTGGCCACCACGCTCGCCCATTGGCCGGTGCGAACATGCGACAACAGAGCGAGGGTGGAGTTGGCCTCCAGCTTCGGCGTCACCGCATGGCCCGCCTCGGCGAGCTGCTTGTCGACGATGCGGCGGTTCTGCATGTCCGGGGTCAGCAGGCACAGCGGCACCTGGCCGATTTCCTCCCATGTCACCTTGGCACTGTCGCCGAGCGGCGAATCGACGGAGGTGAGAAAGCGGTAGCCCTCGCGGTAGAGCGGCACGGTCTGCACGCGGCCGAGCGGATCATTGTCGAGATAGGTGATGCCGGCGTCGGCTTCCAGATTCTCGATCAGCCGCAGCACCTCGTTGGATGAGGCGGAAATCAGCGTGAAGCGCACATCGGCGTGCTTGCTGTGAAAAGGCGTTGTCAGCTCGGAGAGCATCGGCATGGCGGTGGGAATCGCGGCGATGCGCAGATGGCCGGAAAGCCCCTTGCGCATGCCGGCGATTTCCTGGCGCATGGCACGCACATCGCCGATGACCCGACGCGCCCATTGCAGCGCGCGCTCCCCTTCCGGGGTGAAGCCGATGAAGCGCGAGCCGCGTTCCACCAGCCGCACGCCGAGCTGTTCCTCCAACTGCTTGAGGCCGGCTGACAGCGTGGGCTGGGTGACGCCGCAGGCCTCGGCCGCGCGGCCGAAATGGCGCTCCTTGGCGAGGGCAAGCAGAAGTTCGAAGCGGTCGATCACGCGGGACGATTCCTGAGAGGCAACGATAGAAACGTTCTATCAAACTATCAGCAAAGCATCATCCTGCGAATTGGACGGATTAAAGACGCCGCTCCCGTCGCCCTCGCTCACTCGGCCGCCCCCCGCAGCGGCGGTGTGGGCAGCGTATCCGCCGCAAAGAGATCGGACGGCGCGGGCGCGCCCGCCGGGCCGTCCGCCTCGAATTCGAGCTGCTCGATGCGCTCCCCGCGCCGGGCGATCTTGTCGGCGGAGGTCAGCGCCTGCGCCACATCCTCGTTGAGCTGGCCGAAATGCCGCTGCAGATTGCCCACCCGGTCGCGCAGGCGCACCACATCGGCGACCAGCTTGCCGCACTCGGTGCGGATGAGGTCGGCCTGCTCGCGCATGCGCGCATCCTTGCAGATGGCCTGTACCACCTGCACCGCCAGCATCAGCAGCGAGGGCGAGACGAGAATGACGCGGGCGCGGAACGCCTGCTGGATGAGGTCGTCGAAATGCTCGTGCAACTCGCCATAGACGGATTCGGAAGGCACAAACATCAGCGCCACATCCTGCGTCTCGCCGCTGACGAGATAGCGCTCGGCGATGTCCTTCACATGCCGGCCGACATCGGTGCGCAGCCGCGCCTCGGCCGGCTTGCGCGCCTCCGCCGTCTGCGCCTCGCGACAGGCGGTGATCGCCTCCAGCGGGAATTTGGAATCGACCAGCAGCGGGCGCCGGTCGCCGGGCAGGAAGATGGCGCAATCGGCGCGGCGGCCATTGCTCAGCGTGTGCTGGAAGGCGAAGCTGTCGCGCGGCAGGGCGTCGGCGACGATCGCCTGCAGCCGCCCCTCGCCGAAGGCGCCACGCGCCTGCTTGTTGGCCAGCGTCTCGCGCAGGCTCATCACCTGGCCGGAGAGTTCGCCCAGGCTCGCCCGCGCCTGATCGACAAGGGCGAGGCGCTCATTCAGCCGCACGAGATTTTCGTGCGTGGCTTCGCTCGCCCTTGCCAGGCTCTCGCCCATGCGGTGCGAGGAGGCGTCGAGCCGCTCGGCCACGGCGCGGGCGAGGTCGCCCTGGCGCTGGGCCAGTACCTCTGTCATGGACTGCACCCGGCCGATGGTTTCCGCCTGGGTGCGGGCGAGATCGGCGAGGCGCTCTTCCAGTTCATCGGCGCGGCGGGCCTGCTCGTCGGCCTCGAAGGCGTTCTGCCGGGCGCTGCGCGAGACGGCGCGCAGTACCGCGAGCAGCAGCAAAAAGACGAGCGCAGCGGCACCGGCCAGCGTCTGCGCCAGCGTCACCGGCTGGGTGCCAAGCGTGAACACGATCTGATCCATCGCCGTCTTCTAACAGATTCTGGCGTTGGCGCGAACGGAGAGTGAACATCCGTCGCTGTCAGGGTAAACCCCGCGTTGACGGAATCCGGCGTGGCGCTTATCTGGACGGCATGTCGATACGTCCGCTCGTGATCCTCCCCGATACCCGCCTGCGCCAGCTCTCCGATCCCGTGCTGCGCGTGGATGCGCGCGTGCGCGCCATCGTCGAGGACATGTTCGAGACCATGTATGACGCCCCTGGCATCGGGCTGGCGGCGATCCAGGTCGGCATTCCCGAGCGCATCGTCACCGTCGATGTCGGCCCGCGCCAGGCGCAGGCGGACGGCGCCGAGGACGAGGAGGCGGAGCGCGAGAAGCACCCGCTGGCGCTGATCAACCCGGAGATCATCGCCTCGTCGGAGGAGATGTCGGTCTATGCCGAGGGCTGCCTGTCGATCCCGGAATATTACGCCGATGTCGAGCGCCCGGCGCGGGTGAGGGTCCGCTATATGGACCTCAATGGCGAGACGCAGGAAATGGACGCCGACGGCCTGCTCGCCACCTGCGTGCAGCACGAGATCGACCATCTCAACGGCGTGCTGTTCATCGACCACATCTCCAAGCTCAAGCGCGACCGGGTGATCACCAAGTTCACCAAGCTGGCGAAGAAGGAGCGGGCCTGACCCCGCCGCCCGACGCCTCGTCTTCCACATTCTCGCGGGGAGCCACATGCGCATTGTCTTCATGGGCACGCCCGATTTCGCGGTTTCCACGCTGGTGGAGATTGTCGGTGCCGGCCACGAGGTGGTCGCGGCCTATACGCGCGCCCCGGCGCCGGCCGGGCGGCGCGGGCTCGATCTCGTGCCCTCGCCGGTGCACCGCGCGGCGGAACGGCTGGGCATTCCCGTGCTGACCCCGTCCAGCCTGCGCGACGAGGACGCGGCCGCGACCTTCGCCGCGCATGAAGCCGACGCCGCCGTGGTGGTAGCCTATGGGCGCATTCTCCCGCAGGCGATCCTCGATCTTCCCCCGCTCGGCTGCCTCAACCTGCACGCTTCGCTGCTGCCGCGCTGGCGCGGCGCGGCGCCGATCCAGCGCGCGATCATGGCCGGCGACACGGAGACGGGCGTCGCTGTCATGAAGATGGAGGCCGGGCTCGACACCGGGCCGGTGGGGCTGGTGGAGCGCGTCGCCATCGGGCCGGACATGACGGCGGGCGAGTTGCACGACCGGCTGATGATCGTCGGCGGCGACCTGATGGGCCGGGCGCTGGCGGCGCTGGAGCGCGGCGCGCTCGGCTTCACACCGCAGCCGATCGAGGGCGTGACCTATGCCGCCAAGATCGACAAGAACGAGACCCGCATCGACTGGACCCGGCCGGCGCAGGCGGTGCACGACCATATTCGCGGTCTCTCGCCCTTTCCCGGCGCCTGGTTCGAGCTCGACGGCGCGCGGGTGAAGGTGCTGCGCTCGACGCGGGGCGCGGGTGCCGGCGCGCCCGGTACGGTGCTCGACGACGCGCTCACCATCGCCTGCGGAGACGGCGCGGTACGGCTTGTCGAGGTGCAGAAGGCCGGTAGCCGGGCGATGCCGGCGGACGAGTTCTTGCGCGGCAGCGATCTGACCGCAGGCAGGGTGGTGACATGACGGACATACGCGCGCTGAACGCCGACGACCACGCCCACTGGCTGCCGCTCTGGCAGGCCTATCTCACCTTCTACGAGGCGACGTTGCCGGACGAGGTGACGGCGACCACCTGGCAGCGCCTGCTCGATCCCGCCGAGCCGGTGCATGGCGCGCTTGCCTTCGATGCCGCCGGGCAGGCGGTGGGCCTCACCCACTGGCTGTTCCACCGTTCCACCTGGTGGGTGGGCGATGTGTGCTATCTCAACGACCTCTATGTCGACGCCAGCCAGCGCGGCCAGGGCCTCGGCCGCCGGCTGATCGACCATGTGGCGGCCGATGCGGCGGCCAAGGGCAGCCCGAAGGTCTACTGGCTGACCCACGAGACCAATCTCACGGCGCAGCGGCTCTATAACAGCCTCGCCGAGCGCACCGGCTTCATCCAGTACCGCAAGCCGCTGACCCCCTGAGCCGCTGCGCCCTGGCCGGGCGTGTCGCGCATGCGAGACAAGGCTCGCGTCTCCGCCTTGGCGCCGATGCGCCCGCGCGGAAGTCGGCGGCGAATCCGCACTCTCCCCTGACGGTGGAACCCGTGGCCCGAGCGCACGTTACCCGACGGGCGCCGCGCCCGCCGACGCGGCGAGCGCCTGTCAGATTTTCCGTCACGATCTGCCGGGCAGGTCCGGCACGCTCAAAAGGAGAGGGATCATGCTCAAGATCGTTGTGCTCACGCTGGCCACGCTCAGCATTGCCGCCTGCACCACCACGGAGCGCCGTGCCACCGGCGGCGCGCTCATCGGCGGCGGCACTGGCGCGGTGATCGGCGGCATTGCCGGCGGCGGCACTGGCGCGGCGATCGGCGCGGGCGTGGGCGCGGGCACCGGCGCGCTGATCGGCGCGGCGACCTCGCCGGGCGACTGCTGGGCCTATGACCGCTATGGCCGGCGCGTGCCGGCGCGCTGCTGACCGCAGCGCCTTAAGCGAACGGCCGAACGAGGCGGCCCCCGGCGGGGGCCGTTTTCGTGTGTGGCTACTGGCTTGCCCACAGTACGCGGGCGATCCAGGCGATGTCCGCCTCCTGCAGCAGGCGGTCGGGGTGGTCGGGGTTGAGCGAGCGCAGTTCCACCGTGCGATTGGTCTGGCGCTTCAGTTCCTTGGCCAGCACCTCGCCCTCGCGGGTCTTCACCACCACCCGGTCGCCGCGCCGGATCGGTGCCGCCGGCGAAACGACGACAACATCGCCGTCGCGGTAGAGCGGCAGCATGGAATCGCCGGAGATTTCCAGCGCATAGGCGTGCTCGTCGCCGACATTGGGAAAGGCGATCTCATCCCAGGCGCCGCCGACGGGAAAGCCGGCATCGTCGAAATAACCACCCTCTCCCGCCTGCGCGAAGCCGATGAGCGGAATGGCGCGGCGCCCGCCGGTGCCGCCATTCACCAGCCCCATGAAATCGTCGAGGCTGGTGCCGGTGGCGGCCAGCACCTTGGCGATGCTCTCGGTGGAGGGCCAGCGCGGACGCCCGTCCGCCGCCTCGCGCTTGGAGCGATTGAAGGTTGTGGCGTCCAGCCCGGCGCGGCGGGCGAGGGCCGAGGGGCTAAGGTCCAGCCGCTCCGCCAGCCTGTCCAAAGCACGCCAGATCTGGGCATGGCTGAGCATGATTCGTGCCCGGATTTTTGTCAGATAGTTAGGAATTATACCCTAATGTCGCCGCTGTCCAGCCGCTTTGCCCGGCGTGGCGCGCCCGCCGCACCCGTGGCTGGACAGAGCGCCCGCCCCGCCTAGGATGGCCGCCCTTTCGGGCAGGGGCCGACATGCACAGGGACGAGACGCCACAGGACGACACCGAGGCCCTGCTGCTGGCGGCGGCGCGCCGGGCCATCGCCTACCGTGCGGACCCCACGGCGCACCCGCCGGCGACGGATTATGCCGCCTGCCTCGCCGCCTTTGACGGCCCGCTGCCCGAGGCCGGCGTGCCGGGCGCGGACGTGCTCGACGCGCTGGTGACGCGGGCTGAGCCGGGGCTGCGCGCTTCCGTCGGGCCGCGTTTCTTCGGCTGGGTGATCGGCAATTCCCACCCGGTCGGTGTCGCCGCCGACTGGCTGACCGCCGCCTGGGGCCAGAACACCGCCAACCACTTCGCCGCGCCCGCCGCCGCCGCCGCCGAGACGGTCGCGGCGCGCTGGCTGCTGGAGGTGCTGGGCCTGCCGCCGGAGAGCGGGGTCGGCTTCGTCACCGGCGCCACCATGGCAAGCTTTGTCGCCCTCGCCGCCGCGCGCGGCGAGGTGCTGCGGCGCGCGGGCTGGGATGTGGAGGCGCAGGGCCTGTTCGGCGCCCCACCGGTGCGGGTGCTGATCGGCGAGGAGGCCCATGCCAGCGTGTTCTCGGCGCTGCATTATCTCGGCTTCGGCAAGGCGAGCCTGATCCGCGTGCCGGCCGACGCGCAGGGCGTGATGCGGCCCGACGCTTTCGAGGATCTGCTGGCGCGGGCCGTGCCCGAGGGCGCGCCGCTGATTGTAGTGACGCAGGCCGGGCATATACATAGCGGCGCCACCGACGCGCATGAGCGGCTCGTGCCGCTCGCGCGGGCGCGGGCGGGATGGGTGCATGTGGACGGCGCCTTCGGCCTGTGGGCGCGCGCCTGCCCGACGCGCGCGCATCGTGCCGCCGGTGTCGAAGCGGCCGATTCCTGGGCGACCGACGGGCATAAATGGCTGCAGACGCCGTTCGATTGCGGCTATGCCATCGTGCGCGACGCCGACGCCCACCGCCGGGCGATGACCATCGCGGCGAGCTATCTGCCGCCGGTGAGCGAGCATGAGCGCGACCCCTCGCATTACGTGCCCGAACTGTCGCGCCGCGCGCGGGGATTTTCCACCTGGGCGCTGCTGCGCCATTTCGGCCGCGACGGGATCGCCGCCATGGTGGAGCGCCATTGCGCGCTGGCGCGGGCTCTGGCGGGCCGTCTTGCGGCGGAGCCCGGCATAGCCGTGCTGAACGAGGTGGTGCTGAACCAGGTGGCGGTGCGCTTCGGCGGCGCGGCGGAGGGGGCGGAGGGCGACGCGCTGACGCGCGCCACCATCGCGGCGGTGCAGGAAGAGGGCACCTGTTTTGCCGCCGGCGCGGCATGGCGCGGGCGCTGGATCATGCGGCTCTCGGTGATTGGCGCTTCCACCACCGAGGAAGACATCCATCTCTCGGCCGACGCCATCCTCCGCGCCTGGCGCCGCGTTGCCTCGGCGGCCGGGGCCCTGTAGGACGGGCCGACGATACAAGGCGGGAAACGGACATGGCGGCGGCGCAGGCGAGGCTCATCTACAAGATCGCGCCGCGCGCGCTGTGGCAGGCGGCGGAGGCCGCCGGGCGGTTCATTGGCGCGCCGGTGGATGTGGCGGACGGCTTCATCCATTTCTCCACCGCCGGGCAGGTGGCGGAAACGGCGGCCAAGCATTTCGCCGGGCAGGACGACCTGCTGCTGGTGGCGGTGCGGGTGGAGCATCTGCCGGCGGAGCTGCTGCGCTGGGAGCCCTCGCGCGGGGGCGATCTGTTCCCGCATCTCTACGGCCCGCTCGCCCTTGAGGCGGTAGCCTATGTGCGCGAACTGCCGCTCGGCCCGCATGGGCGGCATCTGTTCCCGGCCCTGGAAGGGTGATCTCATGAGCCGCCTGCTCGACCTCGCCCTTCCTTTCGCCCGGCTGATGGACCCGGAGACCGCGCATGGACTCTCCATTCGCGCGCTCGCCTGCCTGCCGCCGCGCGCCGCGCCCGTGGACGATTCCCGCCTCAAGGTCTCCGCCTTCGGCCTCACCTTCCCGAACCCGGTGGGGCTGGCGGCGGGGTTCGACAAGGAGGCGGAGGTGCCGGACGCGATGCTCGGCGCCGGCTTCGGCTTTGTCGAGGTCGGGACGATCACGCCGCGCCCGCAGCCGGGCAATCCGCGCCCGCGCAATTTCCGCCTCGTCGAGGACCGGGCGGTGATCAACCGCTATGGCTTCAACAGCGGCGGCCATGGCCCGGCGCTGGCGCGGCTTTCCGCCCGGACAAAGCGCCGGGCGCCGGGCATCGTCGGGGTCAATGTCGGGGCGAACAAGGACAGCACCGACCGCGCTGCCGACTATGTCGCCGGCATCCGCGCCTTTGCCGGGGTGGCCGGCTATTTCACCGCCAATGTCTCCTCGCCCAACACGCCGGGCCTGCGCGATTTGCAGGAGGAGCGCGCGCTCGACGAATTGCTGGCGCGGGTGATCGCGGCGCGCGACGAGGCGGCGCCCGGCGTGCCGCTGCTGCTGAAGATCGCGCCCGATCTCGCTCTGCCGCATCTCGATGGGGTGGTCGCGGTGGCACGCCGGCGCAGGATCGACGGGCTGATCGTCTCCAACACCACCATCTCCCGCCCGCCCGGCCTGCGCTCGCCGCACAAGAGCGAGACTGGCGGGCTCTCCGGCCGGCCGCTCTTCGCCCTCTCCACCCGCATGTTGGCGGAAACCTATGTGCGGGCGGAAGGCGCCTTTCCGCTGATCGGCGTCGGCGGCATCGACAGCCCCGCCGCCGCTCGGGCCAAGATCGAGGCCGGGGCGAGCCTCATCCAGCTCTATTCCGCTCTCGTCTATGAGGGGCTAGGGCTGGTGGAGCGGATCAAGCAGGGGCTGGTCGCCGAGCTTGCGCGCGAGAACACGACGCTCGCCGCGCTCACCGGCCGCAAGGCGGCGGTAAAGGTGGCCGAGCCGTTTCCCGGCTAATTGAACGTCGCCCGTTCCAGCCCTGGCATCCGCAGCGCCAGGAACACGCCGCGCCCGCCCATGAAGGCGAGATAGGCGAGCCACAGGCCGGTATTGCCCAGCGGCAGGGTCAGCCACCAGGCGAGGAAGAACAGCGCCACCGCCGGCATCATCATGTTGCGCATGTCGCGGGCCCAGGTCGAGCCGGCATAGATGCCGTCATAGGCGAAGGCGGCGACGCCCAGCAGCGGGGTGAGCGCCGCCAGCGGCAGGAAGGCGCGGCCGACCTCGCGCACCTGTTCGTTAGCCGACAGAAGGTCGATCAGCGGCCCGCCGCCCAGCATCAGCAGGGCGCTGGCCGGGGCGGCGAAGCCGACGCCCCAGCCCAGCACCAGCCGCACCGCGCGGCGGAAGCCCGCCCGGTCCCTCGCCCCGATGCTCTGCCCGCACATCTGTTCGGCGGCGGTGGAGAAACCGTCGAGGAAGAAGGTCGAGACCATGACGATGTTGTAGAGCACCGCATTGGCGGCGAGCGTCACGTCGTCCTGCCGGGCGCCCTGCGCGGTGAAGAACAGCAGCACGCTCATCAACAGCGCGGTCCGGATCATGATGTCGCGATTGACCGCCAGCGTCTCGATCAGCCGCGTGCGGGCGAGCAGGGCTCGCCACGGCACATGCCAGTCGCGCCCGACCAGCCGGGCGGCGGCAATGAGGCCGAACAGCGTGCCGGTGATTTCCGCCAGCACATTGGCGCTCGCCGCGCCAGCAATGCCGAAATCCCACCACAGCACCAGCAGCACCGTCGCGAGCGCGTTTACCGCCGCGATGAGGATCTGCAGCCCGAGCCCGATATCGGTGCGGGCGATGCCGACCAGCCAGCCGAGCAGGGCGAAATTGCCGATGGCAAACGGGGCGGAAAGGATGCGGACGGAGAAATACAGCGTAGCCGCCGCGTGCACGCCCTCGCTCGCGCCCATGGCGAGAAAGGCGAGGTCGGCCAGCGGCCCATGCACGGCGATCAGCACGAGCCCGATGACGGCCGAGATCAGCAGCGCCCGGATCAGCACCGCGCGCAGTTCTACCCGCTCGCCGCGGCCCAGCGCCTGCGCGGTCAGCCCGGCCGTGCCCATGCGGATCGAGCCGAAGATCCAGAAGGCGAAATCGAACAGCAGCGCGCCCACCGCCACCGCGCCGAGCAGCACCGCGTCGCCCAGCCGGCCGATGGCGCCGGTGGCCACCAGCCCGAGCACGGGCGTCGTCATCTGCGCCAGCGTCGCCGGCAGTGCAATGGCGAGAAAGCGCCGGGAGGTGACCTCCACCCGGCCGGCGGCCGCGAGGCTCACGGCCTCAGCGTCCGCGATTGGCGATGCGCAGGATGAGCCAGAGCGGGATGACGATCACCGCGCCGAGCACGAAATAGCGCCACAGCCGCTCGATCGCCTCGAAGCTGAAATTGAACAGATGCCGCACCAGGCTTTCCAGGCTGGCGAGGATGTTGAGCGGATCGAGCCCCAGCGCGGCGAGGATGACGCCGACCACCACCGAGAGCAGCACGAGCCGCATGAGAACCCAGAAGGGCGAACCGCCCATCCAGCGGGCAAGCTGATTATCGGCCATGACTCACTTTTCCCCGGCAGGCGAACGCTGCTTCCCTAGCACGGCGGTGGGCCGGCGGGGAGCGTGGCTTTCATCGCCGATCATCGCCTCCAGCGTTTCCAGCCGGTCGGCCTCGCCCGGCGGCTTGTCCCAGCGCAGCCGGGCGATGCGGGGAAAGCGCATGGCGAGGCCGGAGCGGTGGCGGGTGGAGCGCGCCAGCCCCTCAAAGGCGACCTCCACCACCAGCCCTTCCGTCGGCGTGTGCACCACCTCGCGCACCGGGCCGAAACGGTTCACCGTGTGGCGGCGCACGAAGCGGTCGATCTCGATCAGCTCGGCGTCGGTGAAGCCGAAATAGGCCTTGCCGACCGGCACCAACTCGCCCGCTTCCGTCCAAACGCCGAAGGTGTAGTCGGAATAATAGGAGGAGCGCTTGCCATGGCCGCGCTGGGCATACATCAGCACCGCATCGACGCTGTGCGGGTCGCGCTTCCATTTCCACCACGGGCCCTTGGGGCGGCCGGGCAGATAGGCACTGTCGGCGCGCTTGAGCATCACCCCTTCCACCGCTTCCGCATCCTCGCCCGCGCCATGGGCGGCGGGGTCGGCGCGGGCCGCCGTCAGCGCTTCCCAGCTTGGGAACGGCACCAGCGGGGAAAGGTCCAGCCGCCCCTCCGCCGGATGGGCGGCGATGAGCGCCTCCAGCCGCGCGCGGCGGGCCTCGAAGGAAAGATGGCGCAGGTCTTCGCCCGCTTCGACCAAGAGGTCATAGGCGCGGATATGGGCGGGGAACTCCAGCATGAGCTTGGCCGAGACCGCTTTGCGGTTCAGCCGCTGCTGCAGCACGTTGAAGGACTGCACCCGCCCCTCGCGCAGGATCAGCAATTCGCCGTCCACCACCCCGTCAAAGGCGAGGGCCTCGGCAAGATCGGGGAAGGCGCCGGAAATATCCTCGCCGGTGCGGCTGTAGAGCCTTGTGACATGCCGCCCGTCCGGTCCGGCGGCGCGGGCCGCCTGCACTCGGATGCCGTCCCATTTCCACTCGGCGCGGAACTCGGCGGGGGCGAGCTTCTCGACATCCGCCTCTTCCAGCGGATGGGACAACATCACCGGGCGGAACGGGGCGGGGTCTTCGGTTTCCGGCTTCGGCCCGCGCCCTTCCGCCCAGGCGAACAGCTCTTCATAGGGCGGTGCCAGTCCCGGCCAGACCAGCTCGATCGCGTCGGGTGCGTGCTCGCCCAGCGCCGCCACGGCGGTCTTGGCGAGGCGGGCGGACACGCCGATGCGCAGCCCGCCGGTGATGAGCTTCAACAGCGCCCAGCGCCCGGTCTCGTCCAGCCGGTCGAGCAGCGCGGCGAGCACCGCCGGCATCTCGGCGCGGCCCATATGGGTGAAGGCGTGGACGATGGCGGAAAGCGGCGGCGGCTCGGTGTCGTTGAGCCCATGCGGCGCCGGCCACATCAGCGCCACCGTCTCCGAGAGGTCCCCGACATAATCATAGGAAAGCGCGAACAGCACCGGGTCGGTGCGCTCGCCGATGAGCTGGCGGATGAGGCCGGGCTTGGCGTTGCGGAAGGACAGCGCGCCGGTGAGCGCCGCCAGCGCCCAGCCGCGCTCCGGGTCGGGCGTGTGGCGGAAATAATCGGCGATGAGCCTTATCTTGCCGTTGCGGCGCGGCTCATAGGCGAGGCGGTCGAGCAAGGCGGCGAAGCGGTTCACGGCGCCGCCTCCGGTGCTGGCGCCGCTTCCGTAGCGGGGGCATCGGGCGCGGCGCCGCCCTCGCCCTCCTCCTCGCCATAGCCGACCATGTGCAGCGGCCGGGCGCGCAGCCCTTGCTGCGTCGCCCAATGCACCAGCGCGTCTTCCTGACCGTGGGTGACCCAGAGTTCCTCGCAGCCGGTGGCGCGGATGGCGACCTCCAATTCGTCCCAGTCGGCATGGTCGGAGAGGATCAGCGGCAGTTCGACGCCGTTCTGCCGGGCGCGGGCGCGGATGCGCATCCAGCCCGAGGCGAAGGCGGTGACGGGATCGGGAAAGCGCCGCGACCACACATCGGCCAGCGCGCCGGGCGGGCACAGCACCACGGCGCCCGCGCGTTCGGCCGGCGTGGCGTCCCGTGCGGGGCGGGTGTCGCCGAGGTCGATGCCCTGGGTGCGGTAATAGGCGGTCAGCTTTTCCATCGCGCCGTGCAGCAGGATCGGCCGGTCGTGCCCGGCGGCGCGCAGCAGCGCCATCACACGCTGCGCCTTGCCGAGCGCATAGGCGCCGACCAGATGCGCCCGCTCGGGAAACAGCGCCAGCGAATCCATCAGCTTGCCAATCTCCACCGCCGGGGCGGGATGGCGGAACACCGGCAGGCCGAAGGTCGCCTCCGAGATGAAGACATGGCAGGGCACCGGCGCGAAGGGCAGGGCGGTGGGGTCGGCGCCGGGCTTGTAGTCGCCGGAGGCGACGATGGTGCAGCCGCGCCAGTCGAGCGCGATCTGCGCGCTGCCCAGAATATGTCCGGCGGGGTGGAAGGTGACGCCGACGCCGTTCACCTCGACGCGCGTTCCATAGGCCGCCGCTTGCGTCGTGCCGGCGAAGGCTTCGCCATAGCGGATGGCCATGATGTCGAGCGTCTGCTGCGTCGCCAGCACGCGGCCATGGCCGGCGCGGGCATGGTCGGAATGGCCATGGGTGATGAGCGCCCGCGCCACTGGCCGCGTCGGGTCGATGAAGAAATCGCCGGCCGGCGAGTAAAGCCCCTGTGGGGTGGTGTGGAGAAGCTCTTCCGGGCGCATCGTGGAACCTATATAGGGCGCCGCTGCCCATTTTTCGCGAGTTTCCCGCCATGGCCAACGGCCGGCTTATTCTCTCCTCCGGCGACCCGACGGTCGATCGCCGGATCGACTGGGCGCGCGCGCTGATGGAGGAGGGCAACGCCGCCGATGCGGCGGAACTGCTGGCCGAGGCGGTGGCCTGCGCCGGCCATTACGCCCCGGGCTGGTTCCTGCTCGGCGAGGCGCGCGAGGCGGCGGGCGACGCGCCGGGGGCGGGCGACGCCTTCGCGCAGGCGCGGGCGCTCGATCCCGCCGACACGCTGGGTGCCACGCTGCGGCTCGCCCGGCTGGAAGGCGAGGTGGCGGGCATGAGCCCGGCCTATGTCCGCGCGCTGTTCGACCAGTACGCCGACCGTTTCGACGCGGCGCTGGCGCGGCTCGACTATCGCGGGCCGGAAGTGATCGACGCCGGGCTGGCGGCGGCCTGCGCCCGGCTCGGCCGGCCCTATGCCTTCGCACGCGGCTTCGATCTCGGCTGCGGCACCGGCCTCGTCGGCGCCCGCCTCGTCGACCGCATCGGTGTGATGGAGGGGGTGGATCTCTCGCCCAACATGGTCGCCCATGCGCGGCGGCGGAAGGTCTATGACGCGCTCGCCGCCGGCGAGATGGTGGCCTTCCTGCGCGAACGACCCGCGCGCGAGGCCGACCTGATCTTCGCCGGCGATGCCTTCTGCTATCTCGACGATCTCGCCCCCATCCTCCACGAGACCCGCCGCGTGCTGGAACCGGGCGGGCTGCTCGCCTTCACCACCGAGAGCCATGACGGGGAAGGCGTGCTGCTGCGCGACACGCTGCGCTTCGCCCATGCCCCGGCCTATGTCGATGCGGCGCTGGGCGCAGCCGGCCTTAGCCGCCTGACCCTCGACGCGGTTCCGGTGCGGCGGGAAAGGGACCAGCCAGTCGCCGGGCTGCTGGTACTGGCGCTGCGCGAAGCGTGAGCGGGGCCCACCGCAGGATGCGATCGGTTCTCTCCTGTGCCTGCGGTTGACGTGCGCCGCCTAGGGCAGAATGATGGTACCGAAGGGTGGGTGGATGATGGACGACACAAACAGCTCAGGCGGCATGCGCAACATGGCTCCGGCGGCTCCGGGACGGGCCTCGGCAGTGCCGAAACCGCCGCCGCACCCGCTCGACGGCGAATGGTATGTGCATCTCGACGGCGAGGTGTTCGGCCCCTTTACCGGCCATCAATTGCGGGATTTTGCCCAGGAGGGGCGCATCGACGCCGAGACGCAGGCGGTGCGGCTCGGGGCGGAGACGTGGACCCGCGCCGCCGATGATCCGGCCCTCGTCTCGCTGTTCCCGCGCGCGGTCCCGGCGCCGCCACCGGCGGGCCCGGTGCGCGCCGAAGCGGGTGCGACGGTGGTGCAGGTGACCAACAACATCGCCAGCGAGCCGCGGCCGCAGCAGGTGGTGATTCTGGACCCCGGCGTCGCCGCGCCGAAATCCGCCGGCACGGCCCTCATCCTCTCCATTCTGATCGTCGGGCTGGGCCAGCTCTATAATGGGCAGATCGGCAAGGGGATCCTGATGTTCTTCGGCTGCATCCTCCTGTGGTTCGTCTTGCTCGGCTGGATCATCAACATCTGGTCGTGGGTCGACGCCTATAAGACGGCCAAGGCGATGAATGAACGCTATCTGCGCAATCTCGCGGCGGGGATGATTCGTTGAGCGCCGCGCATTGGCGGGCGGGCCTGCGCTGTCCCGCATGCGGGTTTCGCCTCTCCGCCCGCACGACGCTGTGCGAGAATTGCGGCGCGGTCGTTCCGGTGGCGGAACTCGCCGGCAGCGGGGCCGTCAGCCGTTCCCTGTCGCTGGTGCTGGGGCGTCCTCTGGGCAGCCTGAGCATTCTGGAGATCGCCCGGATTCTGGCCTGGGTGCCGCTGCTGGTCGGCCCGCCCATCGCCGCCCTGGCCATCATCGCGCTGAAGGTCGCGCAGCAGCCCGAGCGCCTGCATGAGCGGGCGTGGCAGGGACCGGCGCTTGTCGCCGCGCTGAACATCGCGCTCAGCCTTGTCGTCTGGCACTACGCCGCCCAGGAGATAAGCGCTATCGCCTCGGCACTGTGGACGCAGTTCGACACGTTCGTGCGGCCCGCTCTGCCGACCGGCGCCGGCAAGGCGGTGGAGATATAGCGCCCTCGCTGGTGAAGCCGTGAGGGGCGTGCGGGCCTGACCCTCGCATTTCGCGCCCGAGTCACTAGCTTCTCGCGGTGACGATCATGCATGCCGCGCCCGACGATCTTCTGCCCGAGCCGTTCCGACGCTGGTTTGCCGGCAGGGGCTGGGCGCCGCGCGCGCATCAGATGGAACTGCTGGCGCAGGCGCGGGAGGGGCGCTCCACCCTGCTGATCGCCCCCACCGGCGCCGGCAAGACGCTGGCGGGCTTCCTGCCGAGCCTCGTTGAACTCGCCGGCCGCCCGGCGGCGCGGAACAATCCGCGCCCGCTCGGCCTGCACACGCTCTATATCTCGCCGCTGAAGGCGCTCGCCGTCGATGTCGCGCGCAATCTGGAGCGGCCGGCGCAGGAAATGGGCTTGGCCGTGCGCATCGAGACGCGCACCGGCGACACGCCGGCCTCGCGCCGCCAGCGCCAACGCCGCGACCCGCCGGACATCCTGCTCACCACGCCGGAGCAGATCGCGCTGCTGCTGGCCTCCGCCGATGCCGAGCCGTTGTTCGCCGATCTCAAGCGCATCGTGCTGGATGAACTCCACGCGCTGGCCGGCTCCAAGCGCGGCGATCTGCTCAGCCTTGGCCTCGCCCGGCTGCGACGCCTCGCGCCCGGGGTGCAGACGGTCGGCCTTTCCGCCACGGTGGCCGATCCCGACACGCTGCGGCGCTGGCTGGTGCCGCAGACCGGGAGGGGCGAGACCGGGGAACTGGTGCTGGCCGAGGCTGGCGCCGCGCCCGATCTTTCCATGCTCGACAGTGTCGCCCATGTGCCCTGGGCCGGGCACACGGCGCGCCATTCGCTGAAAGAGATTTACCGCCTGATCGAGCGGCACACGACCACGCTCGTTTTCGTCAACACCCGCATGCAGGCGGAACTGCTGTTCCAGGAGCTGTGGCACATCAACGACGCCAATCTGCCTATCGCGCTGCATCACGGCTCGCTCGATGTGTCGCAGCGCCGGCGGGTCGAGGCGGCGATGGGCGAGGGGAAGCTCAAGGCAGTGGTCTGCACTTCCTCGCTCGACCTCGGCATTGACTGGGGGGCGGTGGACCTCGTGGTCAATGTCGGCGCGCCCAAGGGCTCCTCGCGGCTCATGCAGCGCATCGGCCGGGCCAATCACCGGCTGGACGAACCTTCGCGCGCGGTGCTCGTACCGGCCAACCGCTTCGAGGTGCTGGAATGCCGGGCCGCGCTGGAGGCAGTGAGGGCGGGGGCGCAGGACAGCGCGGTGATCCGCACCGGCGCGCTCGACGTGCTGGCGCAGCATGTGCTCGGCATGGCCTGCGCCGGGCCATTCGAGGCCGATGATCTCTACGCGGAAGTCATCTCCGCCGAGCCCTATGCCGACCTCGCCCGCGCCGATTTCGACGATGTGGTCGCCTTCAACGCCACCGGCGGCTACGCGCTGCGCGCCTATGAGCGCTTCGCCCGCATCCGGCAGAGGAAGGACGGGCGCTGGCGTGTCGCCAATCCGCAGGTGGCGCAGCAATACCGGCTGAATGTCGGCACCATCGTCGAATCCACCATGCTGAAAGTGCGTCTCGCCAGCGCCAAATCGCGCTATGGCGGGCGGGTGCTGGGCGAGGTGGAGGAATACTTCGTCGAGACGATGAGCCCCGGCGACACCTTCGTCTTCGCTGGGGAGGTGCTGGAATATCTCACCATCCACGAGAATGAGGTGCGCGTCGCCCGAACCAGCGCCAAGGAGCCGCGCGTTCCCTCCTATGCCGGCGGCAAGTTTCCGCTCTCCACCTTCCTCGCCGCGCGGGTGCGGGCGCTGCTTTCCGAGCCGGAACGCTGGCAGAGCCTGCCCGGGCAGGTGCGCGACTGGCTTGAACTGCAGAAGCTGCGCTCCCGCCTGCCGGGGCGGGAGGACCTTCTGGTCGAGACCTTTCCGCGCGGCGACCGCTACCATCTCGTCGCCTATCCTTTCGAGGGAAGGCTCGCGCACCAGACGCTCGGCATGCTGCTGACGCGGCGGCTCGACCGCGCCGGGCTGCACCCGCTTGGCTTCATGGCCAATGACTATGCGCTGGTGGTCTATGGCGTGCGCGACATGTCGCTGGCCATCCAGCAGGGGCGGCTGTCGCTCGACGACCTGTTCGACGCCGACATGCTGGGCGACGACCTGGAGGAATGGCTGGCGGAATCGGCGCTGATGAAGCGCACCTTCCGCCAATGCGCGGTCATTGCCGGGCTGATCGAGCGGCGCTTCCCCGGCAAGGAGAAGAACTCCCGCCAGGTGACCATGTCGACCGATCTCGTCTATGACGTGCTGCGCCGGCACGAGCCGGGCCATGTGCTGCTGCGCGCGGCGCGGGCGGATGCGGCGACAGGTCTGTTGGACATTCGCCGGCTCTCCGACATGCTCGCCCGTATCAAAGGCCGAATCGACCATGTCGCCCTGTCGCGCGTCTCGCCGCTGGCGGTGCCTGTCATGCTGGAGATTGGCCGGGAAATGGTGGCGGGCGGGGCGTCGGAGGCGTTGCTGGCCGAGGCCGAGGACGAACTGATCCGGGAGGCGATGGACAGTGCAGGCGCGGGAAGCGGTTGAGGCGCAGCAGGCGGCCCAGGACGCGGCGGAGGGCGGCACGGCGGTGACGCTGGTCGGCGCGACGCTGGTGCTCGACGCCGCCGGGGCGCTGTGGTGGCCGGCCGAACGCATGCTCATCGTCGCCGACCTGCATCTGGAAAAGGGCTCCGCCTTCGCCGTGCGCGGTGTGCCGCTGCCGCCCTATGACAGCCGGGCGACGCTTGATCTTCTGGCCCGCATCGTGGAGCGACGCCGCCCCCGCGTGCTGGTGGCGCTGGGCGACAGTTTTCACGATCGCGGCGGCGCGGCGCGGCTCGGCCCGGACGAACGCGCCAGTCTCGCCGAACTGGCGCGCGGGCGTGACCTTATATGGATCGCGGGCAATCACGATCCCGCGCCGATGCCGGGTCTCGCCGGCGACGCCGCCGACGAACTGCGCGTGGGGCCGCTCACGCTGAGGCATGAGCCGGCCGCCGACGCGGCCGAGGGCGAGATCGCCGGGCACTTCCATCCCGTCGCGCGGGTGGTGGTGCGCGGGCGCAGCCTGCGCCGGCGCTGCTTCGCCACCGATGGACGGCGCCTCGTGATGCCGGCGCTCGGCGCCTATGCGGGCGGGCTCAATATCCGTCATGAAGCGGTGGCTGGCCTGTTCGGCGGCGCCTATGAGGCGCATCTTGTCGGCGCGGCGCGCACCTACCGCATCGCCCACCACGCCTGCCTGCCGGACCGCTGAGCGGCGCGGCGCTACCGCGAAAAGATCAGGTTCGACGGCGGCGCCGGGGCGCGGGGCGCGCTGCCACCTACCGAGCCGGTGATGTCTTCCGGGCCCGGCACGCTGGCGGGGCCGGCGGCGCGCAATTGTTCCTGCCGTAGCTGGGCGAGGACATGCCAGGATCCATAGGCCAGCGCCGATCCGCACACCGCGATCACCAGCATGGCGCGGATGCGCGCCAGCCAGCGGCCAGGACGCGCTGCCACTCGTCTGCCGATATGGCTGCGCAGTTCCACCGGGGCGGCGGGGGCGGGCCGGGGTGCGGCCGGCCGCTCCGTCGGGCTGGCGGCGCGGCGGGCCTGCGCGATCAGGGTCGCCCGGCTGGTGGCGGTGTCGTTCGCGGCCGCTGGCGGGAGAGCCGGCCCTTCCGCTTCCTTGGTCATTGGTGCCGCAGGGGTGGCGGGAGCGCGGCGGGAAGAGATGGCGGTGCGGCTGAGCGCTTCCAGCGCCGCGCGCATGAGCTGTGGTTCGAAGGCTTTCGGGATCGAGGCGGGGGGCGGCGTGAACACCGCGGCGGGTTCCGGCGCGGGAGCCGGCGGCGGTTCCGATGGGATGGCCTCGGGCGGGGCCGGCCTTGAGGCAGCGGCGAGGCTGGCGAGTTCGGCGGCGACCGCCGCTTCGGCCGCGGCGGCGGCCGTCGCCCGTGCGGTCGCGCTCTCCGTCGCCCGCTGGGTTTCCAGCGCGGCGATCTCGCGCCGGATCAGCGCGGTGAGCGTCTCGGCATCGCCGCCGCCCGCGGGCGGGCGCGGCCGCGCGGCGGCGAGCAGGCTGGCCCGCGTCTCCTCCATCTGGATGAACAGGTCGTTGACCGCCCGCTCGATACTGGCGAGCTGGCTGGCGATCTGTTCCGCTCGTTCGCCGCCAGCCTCCGCGCCGATGGCGCCGAGGCGGTGCGACACTTCCTCGATCTGCCGGCCGAGCGCCTCGAACCGGGCACCGTCATCGGGCGGGGCAGCGGGGCGCTCGATCCGCTCCAGCCGGTCGGAGAGACCCTTGAACAGCGCCTCCAGCCCGGGCGGGAGGTGCTGCCGGGCGCTGGCGAGATCGTGCTGGATGGCTTCGAGCCGGGCGAGGAGATCGTCGAGCGGCAGCGGGGCGGCGACGCGCTCGGCCAGCGTGTCGAGGCGGCGTTCCAGCGCGCCGAAGGCGGTGCGGACCGTCTCGCTTTCGCGGGTCGCCATTTCCGCCACGCGGGTCGCCAGCAGCGACACCTGCTCGGCCAGCAGCCTCAGCGCATCCGTCGAGAGGGCGCGGGCCAGAAGCTCGCGAATCTCGGCGACCTGCGCCTGCAGGCGGGCGACAGTGGCGCCGTCGACGACCTTGGCGTTGACGATGTCGATCTTGCGTTCCAGCGCGGCGATGCGTCCGAGCACAAATTCGGGCGGCTCGGGCAGGCGAAGCCCGCCGATCATCTCGCGCAGCGACGCCAGCGTGGCGCGCAGATGTTCGTCGCGGGTCTCGGAATGCTCCACTCGCGTGACCAGTTGCTGCACCACGCGCTGCAATTCGTCCACCGATTGGCGCGGGGCGAGCGTGGCGACGGCGCGGCGCAGGCCGGCAAGCTCGTCCTGCAGCGGAAGGAGCGCCTCGGCCGGCAGCGGCGCGGGACGTGCGGCCCCGGTTGAGGGGGGCGGGGGCGTGAAGACATTGGCCCCGAGGCGCCCGGGCGCCAGCGGCGCCAGCGCGTCCGCCTCCGGCAGGCGGCGTGGCGCCATCTCGTAATCAAGCTCGCTCTGGCGCGCGGCGATCTCGGCCACGGCGGCCTCGATCGCGGCCGGGCTCGGCGCGTCTTCCGGCGTCGCGGCACGGCGTCGCGACAGTTGAAGCGCTGCCAGTCGCTGGTCGATCTCGCGCATGGCGGCGGCAAGGCGGTCATCCGACGATCCGCGCTCGTCCGGGGCCTGCGGCGGCGTCAGCGGGCGGGCTGCCCGCGGCTCGGATGTGCGGGTCGCCTGCGGCTCAGCTACGCGGTTCGCCTCCGGCTCGGATGCGCGGTTCGCCTCCGGCTCCGGCGGCGCAGGGGCGTCGATGCGGCCGATCTGGCCGGCGAGTTCCTCGATGCGCCGGCGCAGCTCGGCGAGATTGTTCAGCCCGTCGAGTTCGGCGGGCGGCGTGCCGGCGGCGGTGGTGCCCATGAGCCGGGCGCGCAGCCACTGGTCGAGCGGCAGCCCGTCGCGGCGGGCGGCGTCGTCCAGCGCGCGCCAGGCCTCGGGAGCGATCTTTCCGGTCGTCGAAGGGGCCTCTTGCCTCACCTTGGGGTCTCCGTCGTCCGGCACGAATGCAGCAGGAATCAGCGCGGCGACCGCGGGAGGCTGCCTGCCGCAACTGTTACGAATCTTGGTAAAGGGCAGGTTAATGCGCCGCGCGTCGCTCGCCGCGGCGCCAGCGCCTCCGATCCCGTCGCCGCGTCCGCCGGCGCTGGGGAAAAGCGTCCGCCGGAGGTGTTTTGGTGGGTTCGGTCTGCCTGTATCAGGCGCCGCGCGGCGCGCCGTGCCGTTTAACCCGTCTGCCGCGACATTTAAAAAATGAGATTTTTATCAATCAGTTAGGAATCCATTTAACAGTAAGTTTCCCTAACGTCGGGTGTGACTTTCTCCCCTTGCGGCAACCGGTCTGCGATGTTGCGTCAACAGTACTGCCGCGTGACCCCCGCTTTCCCCCGGAGCTGCCCAGATGGATTTCTCTTCCTACGAGGCCGAACGCACCCTCGATACCGCTCATGCCGCTTCCGGCGAGGCGGGCTTTTTCACCATTGGCGATCTCGCCCGCGAATTCGGCGTGACCCTGCGCGCCCTGCGCTTCTATGAGGACAAGGGCCTGCTCGCCCCGCGCCGCGAGGGGCTGACCCGGCTCTACAGCCCGGCCGAGCGCTCGCGCCTCGCCATCATCCTGAAGGGCAAGAAGCTCGGCTTCACCTTGGCCGAGATCAAGGCGATGGTCGCGCTGCGCGAAGGCGCCGCCATGCCGGCCGGGGGGCTCGCCCTCACCGCCGAGAAGTGCAGCGAACAGCTCGCCCTGCTGGAACAGCAGAAGGTCGAAATCGAGGAAGCCATTGGCGAGCTGCGCCAGATGGTCGCCGCTTTCTCTGCCCGCGCGGCCTGATCGGGCTCTCTCGTCCCGCGACATCTCAAGCGGCGCCCCGGGCGGGCGCCGTCTGCTTTTGCGGCGGGCGCCGCGAGGGCTGCACATGAGCGGCCGAAATAGGCTAGCGTGGCCGGCAAGGTCCGGATCAACCCGTTCAGCCGAGTGCGCCCATGTCCCGTTCGATCGACTATTTCTTCTCCGTCATCAGCCCTTGGGCGTTTCTCGGCCACGCGCCGTTTCTCGCTTTGGCGGCGCGCCATGAGGCGCGGGTGAACATGCGCCCCGTGCTGCTGGGCGAACTGTTCGCCGAGACCGGCGGCCTGCCGCTCGCCAAGCGCCATCCCGCCCGGCAGCGCTACCGGCTGGTGGAACTGAAGCGCTGGCGCGAGGCGCGGGGCATCGAGCTCAATGTGAAGCCGAGCCACTGGCCGTTTGACCCCAAGCTGGCGGACCGGCTCATCATCGCCGCGCAGATCGCCGGCCAGGAGGTCGGGCCGCTGGCGCAGCGCCTGATGTCGGGGGTCTGGCAGCGCGAGGAAAACCTCGCCGATCCCGCGACACTCGCCGCTGTGCTGGAGGAACTCGCCCTGCCGGCCGATTTGCTGGACGCCGCCGGGCAGGACCGCACCGCCATCATCTATCAGGCCAATCACGATGCCGCCATCGAGGCGGATGTGTTCGGCTCGCCCGCCTATGTGCTCGATGGCGAGGTGTTCTGGGGTCAGGATCGGATCGAACTGCTGGACGCGGCGTTGTCGAGCGGACGGGCGCCGTTCACTCCCTGATGCCAAGCGTGCCCGCCGGAGCGCAAGGAGCCTTGACCATGCGGCCGACCACACCACGAATCACCCATATCGCCTGCGCGGGCGCCTTCGCCGGAGCGCTGATGCTGAGCGGGGGAGTGCAGGCGCAGACCACGCCCGGGGCGGGCGCGCCCGCCGCCGATCCGGCGCGCTTTTCCATGCAGCCGGTGGAAGGCGGGCTGATGCGGCTCGACACCCGCACCGGCGCCATGTCGTTCTGCTCGCAGCGGGCGCAGGCCTGGGTATGCGAGGCCGTGCCGGATGATCGTGCCGCGCTGGAGGCGGAGATCGGCCGGCTGCAGGCGCGCATCGCCGCGTTGGAAAAGGGCGGCGCGGGCGTGCCCGACATCATGGCGCCGCCGCAGGCCGGGCCGGAGGCCAAGGCGCCGGACGCCAACGCGCCGGACGCCAAAGGGCTGAATGCCCTGCCGCCATCGGCTGCTATGCCCGGCGGGGAGGAGGAATTGCCGGCGCAGGCCCGCCAGCGGCTCGACCAGGCGGTCGACCTCGCCGAACATGCCTTTCGCCGCTTCGTCGAGATGATCGAGCGGCTGCGCAAGGACCTGCCTCAGGAGGGAGCGCCGTTGCCGCCGCCGCCCAAGGGCGAGGGGCTGTAGCGCGGGCGCCCCCGGGCGCGGTTCAGCAGGTGCCGATGAAGGCGTGGATGCGCGCCATGGCCTGGTCGGCCAGCGAGCCGGGAAAGCCGACAAAGACATGGCAGCCGCCGGGATAGACGGCCAGTTCCGCTCCATTGCCGGCAGCCAGCCAGCGCGGCGCCATGAACAGCGTGTCGTCGAGCAGCGCGTCGCGGGTGCCGATGGTGAACAGCGCCGGCGGCAGACCGGTGAGGTCGGAATGAAGCGGCGAGACATCCGAGGCGGCAACGTCGCCGCCCTCCCGCAGATAATGGCCGACAAAGACATTGATGTCGCGCGTGTTCAGCACCAGCGGTTCGTCGCCCCAGCGGCGGGCGCTGGGGGTCAGGCCGAGATCATAGGCGCCGGCATTGAGGTTGGCGGCGCGGAACGGGGTGAGGCCGTGCCGGTCGCGCAGGCGCAGCAGCGTCGCCACCGTGAGATTGGCGCCGGCGGATTCGCCGCCAATGGCGAAGCGGTCGGTGCCGAAGCGGGCCGGCCCCTCGCGCAGCAGCCACAGCGCGGCGGCCTCGCAATCGTCAGGGCCGGCGGGATAGGGCAGTTCCGGGGCCAGCCGGTAATCGACCGACACCACGGCGAAGCCGGTGCGCTCGACGAAGCGGTGGTTGAGCCCGTCATTCTCCCGCGCCGAGCCGAGGCACCAGCCCCCGCCATGCAGGTGCAGATACACGCCCTTGGGCGGCGCCGGCGGGGTGAGGATGCGCAGCGGGATCGGCCCGCGCGGGCCCTCGATCTCGATCGCCTGGGCGTAGGGGCTTTCAGGCGAGAGCGGGAACGGGCCTTTGCCCTCCAGCCGCAGCTTGCGCAGCATCGCCATCGGAAAAACCCAGCGGTCCGGCACGGCGCCGAGCGCCTTGACGATGCTCGCATTCACCGCCCGCGTATCGGGGGCGATGGCGGCGGGGTCGAACAAGCCGGGGTCGATCACCAGCGGGGAGGCGGCGCGCAGCGGCGCCGGAGAAGGCATTGAGGTCATAGGCAGGCGACACTCCGGAACGGGGGTGGCGGTGGACCTGTCATCAGGGGCTGATCGGGTCTATCCAAGCCTAGCTGGCGCGCTACGTCCAGCGCGCAAGGGTGACAGGAGGCATGCCGATGGCGCGGATCCGGCAGGGTGAGGTGCGCGAAAGCGCGGTGACACGGCGGTTCACCTCGCTTCTCACCATCGACACGCAGGGGCGCGGCTTCACCGAGATTACCCAGGCGGTGGCGACTTTCCTGGACGGCATCGGCGCCGGCGAGGGCGAGGTGTCGGTATTTTGCCGCCACACCTCCGCCTCGCTGACCCTGCAGGAGAACGCCGATCCGGATGTGCGAACCGACCTGCTCACCGCGCTGGAGCGGCTGGCGCCGGAGCAGGCGGGATGGGTGCACGACCTCGAAGGGCCGGACGACATGCCCGCCCATATCAAGGCGGTGCTCACCGGGGTTCACCTCGCCGTGCCGGTCCTTGGCGGGCGCATGGCGCTCGGCACCTGGCAGGGGCTTTACCTCGTCGAGCACCGTGTGCGTCCGCACCGGCGCGAATTGGTTGTGGCGTTTGTCGGCGAGGCCCACTAAAGGTCGAGAAACGACCTGCGATCCCGGCCGTGCGGGCGCTTCTGGCCTGCCGGCTTGCGGCGCCGGTCCGTCCGCACCATGATCGCGGCGCGGACCCGCGGCGAGAACGGGTCGGGTGCAGGTGGAGGGGGCCGCTGCGCGTGGACAGGACGACGAGTTTCCGGCTGGTGATCGCCGATGATCACCCGCTGTTCCGGGGCGCGCTGCGCGAGGCGGTGTCGCGCCAGTTTCCTGCGGCGGAACTGTTCGAGGCTGGCGGCTTCGAGGACCTTCAGGCGCTTCTGGAGCGCGAGAGCGACCTCGACCTCATCCTGCTCGATCTCACCATGCCCGGGGTGCGCGGCTTTTCCGGGCTGATGTATTTGCGCGCGCAATATCCCGGCATTCCGGTCGTGGTGGTGTCGGCCAATGAGGAGGCCGGCGTCATCCGCAACTGCATGGAATTCGGCGCCTCCGGCTTCATCCCCAAGACCAGCGCGGTCGAGACCATGCGCGAGGCCATCGCCGCCGTGCTGGAAGGCCACACCTGGACGCCGCGCGATGTCGATCTCTCCGGCGGTTCCGACCGGGAGACGCAGGCCCTCGTCTCCCGCCTCGCCACGCTGACCCCGCAGCAGGTGCGGGTGCTGATGATGCTGTCCGAGGGGCTGCTCAACAAGCAGATCGCCTATGAGCTCGGCGTCTCCGAGGCGACGGTGAAGGCGCATGTCTCCGCCATCCTGCAGAAGCTCGGGGTGGAAAGCCGCACCCAGGCAGTGATCGCGGCCTCGAAGATCGAGGGCGGCACCTGGGCGCAGGGATCGCAGCCGGCGGGGTGAGCGGATGGCGGGGCGGGATACGCTTTTTCTGCTGCGACCCGGCTTCGCCGATCCGGCCTGTCCCGGGCAGATATTCTATTGCTGGCACTGTGCCCTGATCGAAGGCGTGCTTGCTTCTTTCCCCGATCTGGCCACGCGCCTCGATGTCGAACGGATCGACTGGGCGAGACCGCGGCAGGCGCTCATTCGCGTGGTCGGTGAGGCGAACCAGTCCCTGCCGCTGCTCCTGCTGGCTCCTGGCGAGACCTCGGCCCATGAGACGGGCCGTCATGACGGGCGGGGCTTCATCGCCGACAAGGACGGTATTCTCGCCGCCCTGAGCGAAAGGCACGGCTTTCCCGTCCCGCACCCCTGATGCGGCTGGCTTCACTCCGCCGCCGCCCGCGCGGCGCGGCACTGGGCGAGCAGGGCGCGTAGCGCGGCCGGGCGCACCGGCTTGTTCAGCACTTCCATCTCCGTCGCCTTGGCCCCATCGCGCACACGCTTGGAGCGGTCGGCGGTGATCAGCACCGCCGGCAGGCTCTGGCCGAGTTTCCAGCGCAATTGCTTGGTGGCCTCGATGCCGTCGCCGCTGTCGAGATGGTAGTCGATCAGCAGCACGTCGGGCTGGCTGCGCCGCTCGCGCAGCATGGCGAGAGCTTCTTCAACCCCCGGGGCCTTCAGCACCTCGCAGCCCCAGCCGCTGAGCAGCGTCTCCATGCCGTCGAGGATGGCGGGGTCGTTGTCGATGCATAGAACGCTGAGGCCCTGAAGCGTCGCCAGCGGCGCCGCCGCGCGTGGCGAAGGCGTCTCGCGGGCGGGCAGGGCCGGGGCGGCGGGCAGTTCCACGATGAACGCCGAGCCTTTGCCGGGAGTCGAGGCCAGGGTGATGCTGTGGCCGAGCACGCGGGCGATGCGCTCGACGATGGAGAGGCCGAGACCCAGCCCGCGCGCCACCCGCGCGCCTTCGTCGAGGCGCTGGAACTCCTTGAAGATGATCTTCTGCTTGGCCGGCGGCACGCCGACGCCGGTGTCCAGCACCTCGATGCGCAGCTTTCCGCGCCGCCGCCGCACCCCCACCAGCACCCGGCCGCGCGGCGTGTATTTGATGGCGTTGGAGACGAGGTTCTGCAGCAGCCGGCGCAGCAACCGGCGGTCGGAACGCACGGCGGCCGAGCTTGGCACGAAGGTGAGGCGCAGGCCCTTTTCCGTCGCCATCGGCGCGAATTCGACATCGAGCTGGCGGAAGATCTCGTCGAGCCGGAGCGCGGCGAATTCCGGCTTGTGCGCGCCGGCATCGAGGCGGGAAATGTCGAGCAGCGCGCCGAGAATTTCCTCCACCGCTTCAAGCGAAGCGTCGACATTGCGGGCAAGGCGGGCGTCGTCGCCGGCCTCTGCGCGCTCGACCAGGCTGGTGGCGTAAAGCCGCGCGGCGTTCAGGGGCTGCAGAATGTCGTGGCTGGCGGCGGCGAGAAAGCGGGTCTTGGAGATATTGGCCTCGTCCGCCTCGGCTTTCGCCTGGGCGAGCTGGGCGTTGAGGTTTTCCAGCGCCTTGGTGCGCTCGCGCACCCGCCGTTCCAGCGTCTCATTGGCGCGCTCCAGCGCCTCCGCGGCTTCCACGCTGGGGGTGATGTCGGTGAAGGTCACCACCACCCCGCCATCGGGCATGGTGCTGACGCGCACTTCCATCACCACCCCGCGCGGGGCGAGGCGTTCCTGAAAGGCGACGTTGCGGCGTGCATAGCGCGAGAGCTTTTCGCGCACGATCTCCTCCACCGGCCCGGGGCCGAACTGGCCGGCCACGGCGTTGAAGCGGATGATCTGGTCGATGCCGATGCCGATGCGCAGGATTTCCGGCGGCAGGTCCAGCATCTCGCCGAATTGCCGGTTCCAGGTGACGAGCCGCAGGTCGCGGTCGAACACGGCGATGCCCTGGCGCACATGATCAAGCGCGGTCTGCAGGATTTCGCGGTTGTACTGGATGGCGGCGGAGGCGTCGTCGAGCAGCTTCAGCGCCGCCTTGGTGGAGACGGTACGTTTCCGCAGCATCAGCGACAGGACGAGACGCGAGGAGGCCGCGCCGATGGCCGAGGCGAGCAGGTGCTCGGCATAGCGGATGAGCTGGAAATCCGCCTCGCGCCCCGGTTCCAGCGACACGCCGCGCATCGCCGCCACGCTTTCGAACGAGGCGCGGGTACGCTCCTCGCCGAGATAGCGCGCCACGGTGGCGATGAGTTCGCCCACCGTCACCGGCGAGCGCCACAGCCGGAAGCTGGGGGCGGAGGGGGCATGGTCGCTCTGCACGAACACGCTGGCCTGCAGCCGTTCGATCGGGGTCGGCCGGCGGAGCATCGAGACGGCGAAGAACACCAATACGTTGACGGTGAGACTCCACAGAACGCCATGCACCAGCGGGCTCGCCTGCACGCCGAGCAGCGCCTGCGGGCGCAGGAAGGCGAGGCCGAACGGGCCCTCGCTCACCAGCGCCGGGCTGAACAGTCCGGCATCGACCAGATTGGGCAGCAGCAGCGTATAGGCCCAGAGCGCGATGCCCGCGGCGATGCCGGCCAGCGCGCCCAGCCCGGTGCCGCGCCGCCAGACGAGGCCGATGAACAGCGCCGGGCCGAACTGGGCGACGGCGGCGAAGGACAGCAGCCCGATCTGGGCAAGCTGCGCCTCGCCGGTCACGCGGTAATAGAGATAGGCCAGCAGCAGGATGGCGAAGATGGCGATGCGCCGCACCAGCAGCAGCCGGTGCCCCATATCGACATGATCGGGCACCACACCGCCGCGGCCGGCCTCATCGCCTTCCGGCAGCCGTCGGCCGCGCACCATCAGCGGCATGAAAATGTCGTTCGACACCATGACGGCGAGCGCCACCGTCTCGACGATCACCATGGCGGTGGCGGCGGACAGACCGCCGACAAAAGCCACCAGGGACATGACCTGCGCTCCGGCCGAGAGCGGCAGGGTGACGACATACATGTCGCCGTCGATGAAGCCGGGGGGGAAGGCGACGAGGCCGGCGACGGCGATGGGGATGACGAACAGGTTGATGAGGACGAGATAGAGCGGGAACAGCCAGCGCGCGGTGCGGATTTCATGCTCGGAGGTGTTTTCCACCACCGCGACATGGAACTGGCGCGGCAGCAGCAGGATGGCGAGCGCCGAGAGCAGCGTCATCGCCGCCCAACTGCCGAGCGTGAAGCCATCGGTCAGTACCGGCAGCACGCCCTTTTCCGCCGCCTTGTCGAACAGGTCCCACGGGCCGGCGAACATGCCGAAGACGACGAACAGCCCGACGGCAAGGAAGCTCACCAGCTTGACGATGGATTCCGTCGCCACCGCCAGCATCAGCCCTTCCTGATGCTCGGTCGCGTCGATATGACGGGTGCCGAACAGCACCGCGAACACCGCCATCGCCACCGCGACGGTGAGCGCGAGGTCGCCGACCAACGGGTAGTGCAGCCCCAGCCCCTCGAAATCGCCGAGCATGGCGAGCAGCGCGGCCGACACCGCCTTGAGCTGCAGCGCGATATAGGGCAGCGAGCCGACAATGGCGACGCCCGCCACCAGCGCCGCTACCCCCTGGCTCTTGCCATAACGGGCCGCGACGAAATCGGCGATGGAGGTGATGTTCTGCGCCTTGGCGAGCCGCACCAGCCGCAGCAGGAACGGCGTGCCCAGCGCGAAGATGAGGATCGGGCCGATATAGATGGTGAGGAAGTTGACGCCCTGGGTGGTGGCCAGGCCGACCGAGCCGAAAAAGGTCCAGGAGGTGCAGTAGACCGCCAGCGACAGCGAATAGATATAGGGCCGCCCCTCGCGCCCGCGCCGCGGCAGGCGCCGGTCGCCGAAGCTCGCCACGGCGAAGAGGAAGCCGATATAGACGAGCGCGACGGCGATGATGGACCATGCCTGAAGCATGCATTCTCCCGGCGGCGTGGGGCTCAACCCTTATGCGCCGCGCCCGCCCGCTCCGGCAAGATGGGTGCAACGGTGCCGCCGCCGGCAAGGCGGGGTTGCCGGGACCTGCCCGGCGTATCACAGTGGCGCGGCCGGAGGGCGCGCATTCGAGGTCGCCTGAGATCGGAGGTGGTATGAGCAAGGTTCTCACGGAATTCCGCGAGTTCGCGGTGAAGGGCAATGTGGTGGATCTCGCCATCGGCGTGATCATCGGTGCCGCCTTCGGACAGATCGTGTCGTCGATCGTCAGCGATCTGTTCATGCCTCTCGTCGGCGCGGCTTTCGGCGGGCTCGACTTCTCGAATTATTTCCTCGGCCTCTCCTCCGAGGTGACCGCCACCTCGCTGGCGGCGGCGCGCGAACAGGGCGCTGTCTTCGCCTATGGCCACTTCCTCACCGTGGTGATCAATTTCCTCATCATCGCGTGGATCCTGTTCCTGGTGGTGAAGGGCATCAACCGGCTGCGGCGGAAGGCGGCGGATGAGCCGCCGCTTCCGGCACCGCCGACCAAGGAGGAGGTGCTGCTCACCGAAATCCGCGACCTTCTGGCGAAGAAGGTCTGATCGCGCTTAATCTCGGCATACGTCCTCTCATCGGGAGGGCTGTGAGGATGCCGCAAGACCGGGTAGAAGCGCGCAGTTCCCGCGAGTGCCGAGTCCTATGACCACCTTCACCCGCCTTGCCATTCCCGACGTGGTTCTCGTCCAGCCGGTCCGCCATGGCGATGATCGCGGCTATTTCTGCGAGACCTACAAGAAGCCGCAATTCGACGCCTTCGGCCTCGACATCGCCTTCGTGCAGGACAATGAATCGCTTTCGCGCGAGGTGGGCGTGGTGCGCGGCCTGCATTTCCAGACCCCGCCAATGGCGCAGGCCAAGCTGGTGCGGGCGGTGCGCGGCGCTATCTTCGACGTGGCGGTGGATATCCGCCGAGGCTCGCCGACTTTTGGCCGCTGGGTGGCCGCGACGCTGACGGCGGCCAAGGGGGAGCAATTGCTGGTGCCGCACGGCTTCGCCCATGGCTTCTGCACGCTGGAGCCCGACACCATCGTCGCCTATAAGGTCGATGCGCCTTACTCGCCGCCGCATGATGCCGGCATACGCTGGGACGACCCGGACCTCGCCATTGACTGGCCGGTGGCGGCGGGGGCGGCGATCCTGTCGGGCAAGGACCGGGCGGCCCCTCTGTTGCGCGACTATGCGAGCCCGTTCACCCTTGAGCCGGCGGGGGCGTGAGATCGTGAGTGTTCCCGCCCAGCGCGTTCTCGTCACCGGCGGCGCCGGCTTCATCGGCTCGGCCGTCGTGCGCCGGCTGGTGCGGCAGGGCCGGCAGGTGCTGACCTATGACAAGCTGACCTATGCCGGCAATCTCGCCTCGCTGGGCGAGGTGCATAACCTGCCCGGCCACAGCTTCCTTCAGGCCGATATTTGCGACGGCCGCGCGTTCCGCGCCGCGCTGGCGGAGTTCCGGCCCGATCTGGTGATGCACCTCGCGGCCGAGTCGCATGTCGACCGCTCCATCGACGGGCCGGGCGACTTCATCCGCACCAATATTGTCGGCACCTACACGCTGCTGGAAGAGACGCTGGCCTATTGGCGCGCCCTCGACGGCGCTACGCGCGGGCGTTTTCGCTTCCACCACATCTCGACCGACGAGGTCTATGGCACGCTGGGGGCGGAAGGGCTGTTCCGCGAGGACACGCCCTATCAGCCGAACTCGCCCTATTCCGCTTCCAAGGCGTCATCCGACCATCTGGTGCGGGCCTGGTTCCACACCTATGGGCTGCCGGTGGTGATGTCGAACTGCTCCAACAATTACGGGCCCTATCACTTCCCGGAAAAGCTGATCCCGCTCACCATCCTCAACGCGCTGGAAGGCGCGCCGCTGCCGGTCTACGGCAAGGGCGAGAATGTGCGCGACTGGCTCTATGTCGACGACCACGCGGCGGCGCTCGACCTCATCGCCACGCGCGGCCGGCTGGGCGAGAGCTACAATGTCGGCGGCAATAATGAGCGGCGCAATATCGACGTGGTGCGCACCATCTGCGCCATCATGGACCGCGTGGTGCCGGATGCGAAAATCGGCCCGCGTGAGGGGCTCATCACCTTCGTCACCGACCGCCCCGGCCATGATGCGCGCTACGCCATCGACGCCAGCAAACTGACCACCGAACTCGGCTGGGTGCCGGCGGAAACCTTCGAGAGCGGCATCGAGAAGACGGTGCGCTGGTATCTCGACAATCCCGGCTGGTGGGAGCCGCTGAAGGCGCGCTACGCCCGCCAGCGCATCGGGCTCGCCACATGACACGTCTTCTGCTCCTCGGCGCCGGCGGGCAGGTCGGGCGCGAAATCGCGTCGCGGGCGGCGGGCGCCGGTCATGAGCTGGTGGCGCTCGACCATGCCGGGCTCGACATTACCGACGCCGCCGCGCTCACGCGGGCGCTGGCCACCGCCCGGCCGGATGTCGTCATCAACGCCGCCGCCTATACCGCGGTGGACCGCGCCGAGAGCGAGCCTGAGCGGGCGCATCTCATCAATGCCGTCGCGCCGGGGCTGATCGCGACCGCCTGCGCCGAGCAGGGCGCGGCGCTGGTCCACCTGTCCACCGACTATGTGTTCGACGGCACCAAGCAGGGCGCCTATGTCGAGACCGATCCCGTCGCCCCGCTCGGCGTCTATGGCGCCAGCAAGGAAGAGGGCGAGCGGGCGGTGCGCGCGGCGCTGGCGCGCCATCTGATCGTGCGGACCTCATGGGTCTATGGCATCCATGGCGCCAACTTCCTCAAGACCATGCTGCGGCTCGGTGCGGAGCGCGAGCGGCTGACCATCGTCGCCGACCAGCACGGCTGCCCGACCGCGACGGCCGACATTGCCGACGGCCTGCTCGCCGCCGCGCCCCTTCTCGCCGCCGGCACGCTGGCGCCCGGCACCTATCATCTCGCCGGCAGCGGGGCGACGACATGGTTCGACTTCGCCACCGCGATACTGGAGCGGGCCGGCCTGCACACCGGCCGCCATCCCGAGATCGTGCCGATCACCACCGCGGACTACCCCACCCCGGCCCGCCGCCCGGCCAATTCCGAACTGTCGAGCGACGCCTTCGCGCGGGCGAGCGGCTTCCGCGCGGCGCCGTGGCAGGAGCGGGTGGTCGAGGTGGTCGACGCCCTGCTCGCTTCGCCCGCAGCTTGAGTGCACAGGAACACGGACGCACATGAAGGGCATCATCCTCGCCGGCGGTTCCGGCACGCGGCTTCACCCGATCACGCTGGTGGTGTCGAAGCAGCTTCTGCCGGTCTACGACAAGCCGATGATCTATTATCCCCTCACCACGCTGATGATGGCGGGCATCCGGGATATTCTGGTCATCACCACGCCGCATGACAGCGCGCTGTTCCAGAAGCTGCTGGGCGACGGCGCGCAATTCGGCCTATCGCTCAGCTATGCGGTGCAGGAAAGCCCGCGCGGACTGGCGGACGCCTTCATCGTCGGGCGAGACTTCATCGGCGACGATCCCGTGGCGCTGGTGCTGGGCGACAATCTGTTCTTCGGCCACGGCCTGCCGGAACTGCTCGGCAAGGCGGCGGCGCGCGAGACCGGCGCCACCGTGTTCGGCTACCCCGTCAAGGACCCCGAGCGCTACGGCGTGGTCGAGATGGGGCCGGGCGGCAAGGTGATCTCGATCGAGGAAAAGCCGGCCGTCCCGCGCTCCAATCTCGCCGTGACCGGTCTCTATTTCTACGACAACCGGGTGGTGGAGATCGCCGCCGGGCTGAAACCCTCGCCGCGCGGCGAGATCGAGATCACCGACGTCAACCGCGCCTATATGGAGGGGGGCGAACTCGACGTGCTGATGATGGGGCGCGGCTTCGCCTGGCTCGACACCGGCACGCCGGAATCGCTGATCGAGGCGGCGCAGTTCGTGCAGATCCTGGAAAGCCGGCAGGGGCTGCGCATCGCCTCGCCCGAGGAAGTGGCCTTCCGTGCCGGCTTCATCGACGCGGCGCAACTGAGGGCGCTCGGCGAGGCGCAGAAGAAATCGGCCTATGGCGCCTATCTGCTGCGCCTCGCGGAAGAAGCGGGGTGAGCGGCGATCCATCGCTTTTCCTCATCATCGCTTCACCTCTTTGAATGAGGGCGCCCCGTGAGCCGGCTGTAGACTGGACACCCGCCCCTTGCCAGGTTTCCCCATGTCCGCCGACGCCGCACCCTTCCTGCCCTCGCCCTCGCTGCTCGACCATATCCGCCCGCAGGCGCTGTCGCTGCCGGAGAGCGGCATTGTCGAGGTGATGAATTACGGCCGCCGCAAAGAGGGGCTGATCCCGCTCTGGGCCGGCGAGGGCGATTTGCCGACCCCCGCCTTCATCAGCGAGGCGGCGACGCGGTCGCTGGCGGCGGGCGAGACCTTCTACACCTGGCAGCGCGGCATCCCGGAGCTGCGCGCGGCCATTGCCGGCTACATGCACCGGCTCTATGGCGTGGCGGACGATCCCGAGCGCTATTACGTCACCGGCTCCGGCATGCAGGCGATCCAGGTGGCGCTGGCGCTCACCTTGTCGGCCGGCGAGGAAATCCTCATCCCCTCGCCCTCCTGGCCGAACGCGGCGGCGGCGGCCGAGGTCGTTGGCGCGCGGCCGGTCTTCGTGCCCTTCTCCTTCGACGAGACGCGCGGCTTCTGGCTCGATCTCGATCGGCTGGAGAGCGCGGTGACGCCACGAACCCGGGTGATCTTTATCAACTCCCCGGCCAACCCGACCGGCTTCGTCGCGTCAGTGGACACGCTGCGCGGCGTGCTCGACATTGCCCGCCGGCACGGTCTGTGGATCGTCGCCGACGAGATCTATGGCCGCTTCTTCTATGCGGCGGAGGAGGGTGGCCCGGCGCTGGCGCCCTCCTTCCACGATGTGATGGCGGAGGACGACCGCATCCTCTTCGTGCAGACCTTCTCGAAGAACTGGGCGATGACCGGCTGGCGGCTCGGCTGGATCGAGGCGCATCCCTCGCTCGGCCCGGTGCTGGAAAACCTGATCCAGTATTCCACCTCCGGCGTCGCCGCCTTCATGCAGCGGGCGGGCGTGGCGGCGCTGGAGCGCGGCGAGAGCTTCGTCGCCCACCAGATCGAGCGGGCGCGGCGCGGGCGCGACATCGTGGCGAAGGGGCTCGCCTCCTCCAACCGCGTGCGCTTCGCCACGCCGCCGGGGGCGTTCTACATGTTCTTCGGCGTCGAGGGCGAGCCGGACATGCGTAACCTCGCGCTGAAGCTGGTGGACGAGGCCGGCATCGGCCTCGCCCCCGGCACCGCCTTCGGCCCCGGCGGAGAGAACTATATCCGCCTGTGCTTCGCCCGCGGCGAGGCGCAGATGGCGGAGGCAACCGAGCGGCTGGTGCGCTGGCTACAGAAATGAGCTTCCGGCAGCGCCGACGCCGGCGAAATCGTGCAACGGCCGGTTGCGACGCGCGGGTGGCGGGAGCACACTGAAATCATGAAGGATTTCGCCTCACCACCGGCGCTGCCCACCGCTTCGCCCGAAACCGCGCCGCACCCGCCGACCGTGTCGGAGGCGCGGCTGCTGTCGGTGCTCGACACCGCCGCCGACGGCATCATCGTCATCGACGAGCATGCGCGTATCCTGATCTTCAACAAGGCCTGCGAGCGCATGTTCGGCATCGCCGCCGCCGAGGCGGTGGGCCAGAACGTCAAGCTGGTGATGCCGACGGAATATGCGCGCCAGCACGACGCCTATGTCGGCAGCTATATCCGCACCGGGGTGAAGAAGATCATCGGCATCGGCCGCGAGGTGCAGGGCCGGCATGCCGACGGCACGGTGTTTCCCCTGGAACTCTCGGTCGGCGAGGCGGCGACGCCGGACGGGCGGCAGTTCATCGGCATTCTGCGCGATCTGCGCCCGCGCAAGGAAAGCGAGCAACGGCTCGCCGATTTGCAGAGCGAACTCGTCCACCTCGCCCGCGTCTCCGCCATCGACGAGATGGGCGCCGCCATCGCCCATGAGCTGAACCAGCCGCTGACCGCGCTGATGCTCTATCTGCAGGCGATCCGCCGCGCCCATAGCCGGGGTGTCGATATCGTGCAGGTGGTCGGCGACATTCTCGACAAGGCGGCGGGCGAGGCGGAGCGGGCCGGGCACATCATCCAGCGCATGCGTCAATTCGTGGAGAAGCGCGAGCCGGAGCGCCATGCGCGCGCGCTCGACCCGCTGATCGACGAGGCGATCGACCTCACTTTGCTCGGTCAGCGCCACCGCATCCGCATCGCGCGCGAGGCGGGCCAGAACCTGCCGCCGGTCTCGGTCGATCCGGTGCAGGTCCAGCAAATTGTGGTCAATCTGGTTCGCAACGCCATCGAGGCCGCCGCCGGCGCGCCCGATCCGGCGATCCGCATCCGCACCCTCGCCAGCGATGGCAGCGTGCGGCTGGAGGTGCAGGATAACGGCCCCGGCATCGCGCCGGAGGCGCTGCCCAAGCTGTTCGAAGCCTTCGCTAGTTCAAAACGTCGCGGTATGGGGCTCGGCCTTGCGATTTCGCGGACGATCGCCCAGAACCACGGGGGAGACCTGTTGGTCGATCCTGGCGGCGATGGCAGGGGCGCGTGCTTCACGCTGGTTCTGCCGGCGGTGGCGGGGCCGGTCGAGGTCGGGTGAGGGGAGCCGTGAATGGCACATCTGGGTGAGGTCTTCATCGTCGATGACGATGCCGCGGTGCGCGATGCGCTCTCGCTGGTTCTCAGCCTGGAGGGCTACCATGTGCGCGGCTTCTCCGACGGCGCGGCCTTTCTCGCGGTGGCGCGCGGCCATGTGCCCTCCTGCATCGTGCTGGATGTTCACATGCCCGGCCGCTCCGGTCTCGACATCCTCAAAGAACTGGAAGCCGACCGCTACCCGGCGCCGATCTTCATCATTTCCGGCCAGGGCGACATTCCCATGGCGGTAGATGCGATCCGTCACGGAGCGCTTGATTTCATCGAGAAGCCGTTCGACGCCGACACGGTGCTGGAGCGGGTGCGCGACGCCATCGCCGCGCATGGACGGCGCGGCTCGGCCGAGCCGGGCGACCTGCTCACAGCCCACTTCCCCGGCCATGACCTGCTCACCCCGCGCGAGCGCGAGGTGCTGGTGCAGATCGCCTCCGGCGCCTCCAACAAGGAAGCCGGGCGCACGCTGGGCATTTCCCCGCGCACCATCGAGGTGCACCGTGCCCGCATCATGGAGAAACTCGGCGCGAAGAACGCCGCCGATCTCGTGCGTATCGTGCTGAAGGACATGCGGGACTGATGGTTCCGCCGCCCGCCAGCGCTCGTCTATGGCAGGGCGGTCTACGCATCCCTACGAATTGCTGATGCCGGCGCTCTTTCTCACTGTCTTGGAAAACAGTGGGAGAGAGCCCTTGCGGATTCACGTGGTCGAGGATGATGCCGGTGTGAGCGACTCGCTCGCCCTCATCCTGCGCAATATCGGGCACGCCGTGGTCTCCCATCGCGATGCGGAAAGCCTGTTCAAGGGGCCGCTGCCGGAAGCCGGGGATACGGTGATTGTCGATCTCAGCCTGCCCGGCATTCCCGGCGCGCAACTGGTGCGCTGGCTGCTGAACCTCGCCGCGCCGCCGCGCGTGGTCGTCATCACCGGCCAGTCACAGGGCTTCATCGACCACCAGCTTCGCGGCCTGATGCCTGATGGCGTGATGCGCAAGCCGCTGGACGTGGACGCCATCGCCCGCGTGCTGCCGCACGCCTGAGGCGAGAATCAGCGCGCGGCCAAGCCTTTGCCGTCGCGCTTCCGGAAAGTCCCTTACGCAGCCCACCGAACTGTGCCGCCGCCCGTCTCGCTTTAGCGTTGCGCAAGATCAAGGGTGGAGCGAGACAGATGCGACAGATCATCGACGAACGCACCGGCGGCACGGTTCGCCCGCCCTATGGCACCGAACCCTGCCCGACCTTGCGGATCGCCGCCCATGTCACCGTGCTGCATGAGGGCGATCCCGCCCGCCGCATCATGGAAGTGGTCGAGGGCGCTGTCATGCTGAGCAAGCTGCTGCCGGACGGGCGCCGCCAGGTGGTGGAACTGCTCGGTCCCGGCGACGTGTTCGGCCTCGCCCATGGCGATCTCTATGCCTGCTCGGCCGAGACGCTGACCCCCGCCACCATCAACACCCATGACCGCAGCGCGCTGGAGCGCGACCCTGTGCTGGCCGCCCGGCTGCTGCGGCGCTTCGAGGCGCAGCTCTGCGTCATGCATTCCCACGCGCTGGTGCTGGGGCGCATGTCGGCGCTGGAGCGGGTGGCCTTCTTCCTGCTGCGGCTGATGCCCGAGGGCATGGTCGGCGGCACGCTGCACCTCTCGATGACCCGGCAGGAAATCGCCGATTTCCTCGGCCTGACGCTGGAAACGGTGAGCCGGGCCTTTTCGGAACTCAAGCGGCGCGGCCTTGTGGTGCTGCAGCGTGCCGACGAGGTGCGTATCCAGGATCGCGGCAGCATGCGCCGCCTCGCCGGGGCGCTCTGAGCGCCGCGCCTTACGTGCCGGCCTGCTCTTTCCAAGGGCGTCGAAACGTCCCTCCGCCGCCTGGGCGCCCTCACGCAGGGCGCCCTTTTCTTTGAGCGCGACCGGCTGAGCGATCGCCGGACGGCTCGGCGGCGCGCCTCACACGGCGGCGGAATGGCGGGCCGCGGTCTGGCTCTGCAGCCGGTGGTCCAGCGCTGCGGCGGCGAGGCGCACAAAGGGTCGCCCGCCCGCCGTCATGGCGATGCGCCCGCCTTCCAGCGTCAGCAGGCCGTCTGCGGCGAGATCGGCGAGGCGCGGGGCAGCCTCGGCCAGCGTCGAGGGGTCGAGGTCGACTTCGAGATCGCACATCAGACGCTCGATCAGCGCGCCGCGCTGCCGGTCTTCCGGGGTGAAGGCGATGCCGCGCACCGTGGCGAAGCCACCATCGTCAATGGCGCGCATGTAGGAGCCGGCATCCGGCGCGTTCTGGGTGAAGCCTTGCGGAAAGCGGCTGATCGCCGAGGCGCCCATGCCGATGAGCACATCCGCCTGGTCGGCAGTGTAGCCTTGGAAGTTGCGCCGCAGCCGGCCTGCCGCCGCCGCGCGCGCCAGCGCATCGTCGGTGCGGGCGAAATGATCGAGCCCCACGGCGACATAGCCATTGGCGAGCAGCACCTCGCGCGCCGCCTCGGACTGGTCGAGCCGCTCGGCGGCGCCGGGCAGGGCGGCCTCGTCGATCCTCTTCTGGTTGGCGCGCATCCACGGCACATGCGCATAGCCGAACAGCGCCAGCCGTTCCGGCGCCAGCAGCGTGGCGAGCTGGGTGGTGCGGCGAATGTCGCGCTCGCTCTGATGCGGCAGGCCGTACATCAGGTCGAGATTGATCGAGGAGATGCCGGCCTCGCGCAGCAGGCGCATGGCCCGCTCCACCGTGGCGAAGGGCTGGATGCGGCCGATCGCCTTCTGCACATGGACGCTGAAATCCTGCACGCCGAGGCTGACGCGGTCGACCCCCATGGCGGCCAGGGCATCGGCGAGCGGCGCATCGGTCTCGCGCGGATCGAGCTCGAAGGCGTATTCGGCGAGGTGGTCGAATTCGAAACGTTCGGCGAGCTTTTCGCCGAGCCGGCGTAGCCGCTCCGGCCCCAGCAGGCTGGGCGTGCCGCCGCCCCAGGCGATGTGGGTGACGCGGCGCCCGCCGATGCGGTCGGCGACGAGGTCGATCTCACGCTCCAGCCGGTCCGCATAGGCCGCCACAGGCTCGGGCCGCCGCGTCGCCTTGGTGGTGCAGCCGCAATAGAAGCACAGCGCCGGGCAGAACGGCACATGCAGATAGAGCGAGACGCTCGCCTGCGCCGGCAGCACGGACAGCCAGTCGGCATGCGTGCCGGCCCGGACCGCGCCGGTAAAATGCGGTGCGGTGGGGTAGGAGGTGTAGCGGGGCACGGCCCGCTCGGCATGGATGAGCGTTGCGTTATGCATGGAGAGGATTTGACCCGATCCGGCATTCGTCGCATTGATCCGCCGCAAATGTCGCCGTGTTGCCGGCGTTCGCGCAGGCCTGCGGGCGGGCGAGGGCGCCCCGCCTTCTGGTCCTGCCGATGCCGCTTCCCGCCGCGCTGAAATCCCCCGGTTTCAAACGTCACGCCTGGTACCTCGCCACGCTCGCCCTCGCCTTTGGCGGGGGCGGTCTGTTCGCCTGGCTCGCCATGCCGGCGGGCTGGCTTTCCGGCGCGCTGGTCGCGACCGCGCTCGCCGCGCTGCTTGGCGCGCCTGTGGGGGTGGAGAAGAACACCCGGCTCGGCGTCTATATGATCCTCGGCACCTCCATGGGCTCGGCCATCACGCCGGAGACGCTGCGCGGCATCACCACCTGGCCGGTGACGATGGGCGTGCTGGCGGCCTCGGTGCCGGTGATGATGGCGGCGGTGATCGTCTATCTGGAGAAGGTCGCGGGCTGGGACCGGCGCAGCGCCTTCTTCGCCGCCGCGCCCGGGGCGCTCTCCACCGTGCTGGTCATGGCGGAAAGCTCCGGCGCCGATACGCGCCGCGTGTGTTCGGTCAGTCGCTGCGGCTGTTCGTGCTGGTGGCGTTGCTGCCGGCGGCGCTCGGCGGGCTCGGCCACCAGCCGGCCGGCACGCTGCCGATCAACCCCGTCGTGCCCGACATGACGAGCTTCCTGATCTCGCTTGGCGTTGGCATTTTCGGCGGGCTCTTGGCCGAGCGCAGCCGCTTTCCCGGCGGTGCCATGGTCGGCGCCATGCTGGCAAGCGGGCTGGTGCACGGCTTCGGACTGATCGAGGGGAGGTTGCCGGACTTTTTCCTGATCATCGGCTTCGTGGTGCTCGGCGCCAATACCGGAAGCCGCTTCGCCGGCACCAAGCTGGCGACCCTGCGCCACTTCCTGGTCGATTCGCTGGCGGCGCTGGCGATCGCCACCGCGATCGCGCTCGGCTTCGCCGTGCTCGGCGCCTGGCTTTCCGGCGAGCCGCTGCCCAAGGTGCTGGTGTCCTATGTGCCCGGCGCGCTGGAGGCGATGACCATCATGGCCTTCGTGCTCGGCATGGACCCGGCCTTCGTCGCCGCGCATCATCTGATGCGGTTTCTTGGGTTGGCGCTGGCGATCCCGGTGATCGCAAGGCTGTTCTTCGGCCGGGCGGCGATCCCGTCCGAGAATGTCGAGATCGACAAGACCGAGCCGAAGGACTGAGCGCGGGGTTTCCTCGCTCGCGGCGTGATTATTCCGCCAGAACCTTGCGTTTCGCGGCGGATTATTCCGCCGCTTGCGCCCGCTTGACGAAGCCGAGCCCGAGCCGGCTCCACACATCGCTCAGCGCATGGGCGAGATGGGCGATCAGCGCATCGTCATGGAACGGGCCGGGGGTGATGCGCAGCCGTTCCGTGCCGCGTGGCACGGTGGGGTAGTTGATCGGCTGGATATAGATGCCGTGGTCCTGCAGCAGCATGTCGCTCGCGGCCTTGCAGGCCTCGGCGTCGCCGACCATGATCGGCACGATATGGGTATCGGTCACCATCTGCGGCAGGCCGGCGAGGTCCAGCGCCCGCTTCACCTTGGCGACCTGCGCCTGCTGGCGGGCCCGCTCGCTGGCGGAAGCCTTGAGGTGGCGCACCGACGCGGCGGCGGCCGCCGCCACGGCCGGGGGCAGCGCGGTGGTGAAGATGAAGCCCGGCGCGTAGGAGCGCACCGCGTCCATCACCGCGCGCTTGCCGGTGATGTAGCCGCCGACCACGCCGAACGCCTTGCCGAGCGTGCCCTCGATCACATCGACCCGGTGCATCACGCCGTCGCGCTCGGCGACGCCGGCGCCGCGCGGGCCATACATGCCAACCGCATGAACCTCGTCGAGATAGGTCATGGCGCCGTAGCGCTCGGCGAGATCGCAGATGGCGCCGATGGGCGCGACATCGCCATCCATGGAATAGATGCTCTCGAATACGACGAGCTTCGGCCGGTCGCCGGCGGCGCGCAGCAGCTCTTCGAGATGGGCGAGGTCGTTATGCCGGAACACCGCCTTGTCGCGTCCGGCCTGGCGCACGCCCTCGATCATCGAATTGTGGTTGAGCGCGTCGGAGAGGATGAGGCAGTTCGGGATCAGCTTCGCCAGCGTGGCGATGCCGGTCTGGTTGGAGATGTAGCCGGAGGTGAAGACGAGGCCGGCTTCCTTGCCGTGCAGATCGGCGAGTTCGGCTTCAAGCTCCACGACGGCATGGCTGTTGCCGGAAATATTGCGGGTGCCGCCGGCCCCGGCGCCGGATTGGCGCGCGGTGGCGCACATCGCTTCCACCACATCGGGGTGGCAGCCCATGCCGAGATAATCGTTGGAGCACCAGATGACGATGTCACGCTCGCCCTGCGGCGTGTGCCAGATGGCGTGCGGGAAGCGCGCCGTGTCGCGTTCGATTTCGGCGAAGGTGCGGTAGCGACGCTCGTTCTTGAGCGTGTCGACGGCATCCTGGAAGAAACGGGCGTAGTCCATGGCGCATCCCAACTGGGCGTCGCCGGCAAGCCAGCGAGGCACTGTGTCGGCACCATGAACTTTGGAGCGGTTCCGATCAACCCGGCAAAGCCCGGACGCGGCGATCGGGCGCGCCTATCGGAAAACCACCGCGCTCACGTCTGCGCGAGGGTGCGAACCTGTTCCAGCGTCATCGGCACGGCGGCGCTGCCGTCGAAATAGACGAAGCGCAGCGTGCGCCGGCGCGAGGTCATGGCGGCGGGCAGCGGATCGTAACGGAAGCTGCCGCCGCCGAGATGCGGCATCACCGCGCCGACATCGGTGGTCTGGCCGGTCTCGACCCGCAGCAGGCTGACACGCGCGCCTTCCGTTGTCACCGCATCGAACGGGATGCGGGCGAGGCGCAGGAAGCTGGTCGGGTCGCTCGCGGTGGCGAAGCCTTCCACGAAAGCCTTTTCCACCAGGTCGAGATCGGCTTCGGCGTGGGCGTGTTCTTCCGGTTCCGGCCCGTGCGGCAGATGCGGGGTCTGCCACTGCGCCGCCGGGCGGGGCGCGGGACCGTGATTATGGCCGTGGGGATGGGAGTGGGAATGAGCGTGAGCATGCGCCTCGGCATGGGCATGAGAATGGCTGTGCCCGCCGGCGCCATGGTCGTGGTGGTGATGATGGTCGTGGCCGCGATGCATGGGCCGCTCCTTTATGCCGTCATCCCGGCCGGAGCGCCGCAGGCGCGCCGAGCCGGGATCGTGCGCCGAAGGCGGCGCAACCTGCCTGAGAGCGATCCCGGATCGGCCCTGTGAGCCGTCCGGGATGACGAAGTCGAAACCGGCTCGAACTAATAGGATACCGGCTTGTCGATGATGTGCTTGTGCGCGCCCAGCTTGCCATGGGCGATCATCGAGCCCAGCGCTTCCACCACCACGCGGGTGGCGAACAGGGCGGTGATGTCGGACGTGTCGTAAGGCGGCGAGACCTCCACCACCTCCAGACCGCACAGCCCTTCCGCCGCCACCAGCCCGAGGATCTTCAGCGCCTCGCGCGGCAGGAATCCGCCGGGCTCCGGCCAGCCGGTGCCGGGCACGAAGCCGCAGTCGATACTGTCCACGTCGAAGGAGATATAGACCGCGTCCGCATCCTTCCAGGCGAGTTCGAGCGCGATCTCGGCCGCCTTTTCCAGCCCGATCTTCTCGATATCGTCGATGGTCAGCACATTGGTGCCGCGCTTCCTCGCCTCCTGCACGCCATAGCGCGGAACCTGCCAGCCGCCAATGCCGAGCTGGACGAGATTTTTCGGCGAGACATTTGGCAGGTTGGTCGCCCAGTACCAGGGCGTGGTGTGCATGCGCTCATCGAGATCCTTTTCCTGGATGTCGATATGGCGGTCGAAATGGATGATGCCGATGCGCTTGGAGGTGCATTCGGCGATGCCGCGCACGCAGGGAAAGCCGATCGAATGGTCGCCGCCCAGCATCACCGGCAGCGCGCCGGAGGAGAAGACGTGGCTCACGCCCTTGGAGATCTGGTCGAAGCTCTTCTCCAAGTTCGCGGGAATGGTGAACACGTCGCCGGCGTCGCACAGCGTCATTTGTTCGCGCAGATCAACGCCGAGCTCGTAATTATAGGGCGTGTAGAGCGCGGAGATGCGGCGGATGCCCTGCGGCCCGAAGCGGGTGCCGGGGCGATAGGTCGTGCCGCTATCGAAGGGAATGCCCAGCACCGCCGCGTCATATTTGCCGACATCGCGGACATTCTCGACATAGGGCGCCTTCATGAAGGTGTTGATGCCGGCGAAATGCGGCAGCTCGCCACGCGCGAAGGTCGGGATCGACTTGTCGGTGATGGAGTCCGCGCCGGGCAGGCCCATGTCGAGCGCCCATTGCTGCTCCTTGCGCCAGCCATCCTCGGAGAGCTTTTCCTCCGCTTCCAGCGCCTTCCAGCCCTCCATGCCCCGGATTTCGAAATTGGGGTGGTGAAGGCGCTGGCGCTGCGGCGCGGGGGCGAGGCCGGCGAAGCGGTGGGAACGGGTGGGGGAGCGGCGCATGTCGTGTCTCCGTTCGTCGAAGGGCCTGACGGCCTTCGCGGGAGACCCCGGCGCGCATGCGAGAGGGTCTTCGCCGCGAATGCCGCCGCGCGAGCCTCCCGGGCTTTTGTCCCGCCGTGGACCGGGCACTGGCGGCGCGCCCGGCTGCCCCTCTCGGACCAGCGCGCCGCAGCCATGCGGCGCCGGAACCCTAGGGACATTTGCCCGAAGGGTAGAACGGTCCGCCATCCGGTCAAAGCCCGTATGGCAGGCAGTTGCACGGGCGCGTTGCCGAGATCTTCGGCGCCCCGCGCCGCCGCTCACGCTATTTGGTGCCGAAGATGCGGTCGCCGGCATCGCCGATGCCGGGCACGATATAGCCATGGTCGTTGAGGTGGCTGTCGACCGCCGCCGTATAGACCGGCACGTCGGGATGGGCGTCGTGCAGCGTCTTCAGCCCTTCCGGCGCGGCGATGAGACAGACGAACTTCACCGATTGGCAGCCCGCCGCCTTGACCTCGGACACCGCCGCCGCCGCGGAATTGCCGGTGGCGAGCATGGGATCGAGCACGATGGCGGTGCGTTCGGAAATGTCGCGCGGCAGCTTGAGATAATATTCCACCGCCGCCAGCGAGACCGGGTCGCGGTAGAGGCCGACATGGCCGACGCGGGCGGCGGGCAGGATTTCCAGCATGCCCTCCAGAATGCCGCCGCCGGCGCGCAGCACCGAGACGAGGCACAGCTTCTTGCCGGCGAGGATCGGCGCCTGCATCGTGGTGATGGGCGTGTCGATCTCGATCATCTCGGTCGGCATGTCGCGCGTCACCTCATAGGCGAGCAGCATGCTGATCTCGCGCAGCAGCAGCCGGAACTCGTTCGCCGGGGTGCGCGAGCGGCGCATCAGGGTGAGCTTGTGCTGGATCAGCGGGTGATCGACGACGACGGTGGTGGACGGCAGGGCGGCCTTGGGATTGGTGGGCGCGTTCATCTCGGCGTCGTCCTCGCATGGTACGGGACGCGCGGCACGTCGCCGGCCCCGTCACGGATCGCAGAATAGCGCGAAAAAGGATTCAAGAAACGGACCATTCCGTCCGTTTTTTGCCGGCCTGGCAGACGGCCCCCTTGCGGAAGCGGCGTTTTCACGCTCACATACGTTGCTTCCAGGACGCCGGCGATGTCCGCCGGACTTGAAGCGAGCCAGCTATGTCCGTCAATGCCAGTGCAGGCGGTCGTTCCCGCAAACATATCGTCCTCACCTCCCATGGCGCGCCCACCGGCGTCGCGGCTGATGGCCCGGCGCTGAACTGGGGCGCCCCCGACCCGGCCCTGCGCGGACCGGTGGTCGCCACGCTGACCGATCCGAAGCGGCGCAACGCCATCGGCACCCATGCGGGCGGCTATTCGGTCTATCGCGCGCTCGCCATCGCCGCCGGAGCGCTGCCGGCCGATTTCAGGGCCGACCTCACCAATACCGCGCCCTCCGACATCATCGGCCCGCATCCGCAATGGGGCGATCCGGGCAAGATCGTCTCGCTCGACCCGTTCGGCCACATGATCGGCGAGGCGTTCGGCCCCGAGCTCGCGGCGGGGCTCGATGTGCGCCCCAGCATCGCCATCACCCGTGCCCGTATCGACATGCCGGAAATCCGTGAGGCGCTGCGCGCCGGACGGCTGACCATCGACGGCGACATTATCGGGCCGAAGGGCGATGTGCGCGTCACCAAGGCGGCGATCGAGCCGGTATGGTACCTGCCCGGCATCGCCGAACGCTTCGGCGTCTCCGAGGGCGCGCTGCGCCGGGCGCTGTTCGAGCATACGGGCGGCATGTTTCCGGAACTCGTCACCCGTGGCGACCTCAAGGTCTTCCTGCCGCCCATTGGCGGCATGACGCTCTATCTGTTCGGTGACCCCGCCAAGATCGGCGACGGCGTCACCCCGCTCGCCTGCCGGGTGCATGACGAATGCAACGGCTCGGACGTGTTCTCCTCCGACATCTGCACCTGCCGGCCCTATCTCGCCCATGGCATCGAACTGTGCGTGGAGATGGCGCAGAAGGGCGGCACCGGCCTCGTGGTCTATAACCGCAAGGAAGGAAGAGCGCTGGGCGAGGTGACGAAGTTCCTTGTCTACAACGCCCGCAAGCGGCAGGAGGGCGGCGACCTGCCCGAGACCTATTTCAAGCGCACCGAATGCGTCGCCGGGGTGCAGGACATGCGCTTCCAGGAGCTGATGCCGGACGTGTTCCACTGGCTCGGCATCTCGAAGATCGACCGTTTCGCCTCGATGAGCGACATGAAGTTCAACGCGCTGGCCCGCGCCGGTATCGAGGTGGTGGAGCGGGTGCCGATCCCCGCCGATCTGATCCCGCCCGATGCCCGAGTCGAGATGGAGGCGAAGGTCTCCGCCGGCTATTACGGCGTCGGCTTCGACAGCCGGTTCGAGGAGACGCAGGGCCGGGGGCTGGAGGAGTAGAGGCGCCCCATCATTATCCGTCATCCCGGACGGGCCGTGGGTCCGATCCGGGATCGCTCGCCGACGAGGGCACGTGATGACGCGATCCCGGTTCATGGCTACGCCATGCCCGGGATGACGTTGGTTCCAATTGGAAGAAGCAATCTCCATGATTCCCCCCGAACTCGCCGCCCTGCGTTCGCCCGCCGCCGTGCGTGCGCGCAGCCACCAGGTGCTTGATTATGTGGGCGACGGGCAGTCGCCGCATTTCACCGTCGATCTCGGTGCGCTCGACGCGGTGGCGGACTATGTGGCTGAGGTGACGCGGCAGGACTATCCCAGCCTCGACATTCCCTATCATAGCCGCTGGCGGCACTTCGATGCCGGCGGGGTGGCGCGCCGGGAGGCACTCGCTCCGCGCCTTGAGGGCATGGACGCCGCCGAGCGGGCGCGCACCATGATCGACCTCGCCGTGGTCAGCGTGCTGCTCGACGCCGGGGCGGGGGACGCTTGGCGCTACCATGAGGAGGGCACGGGCCTCACCATCGGCCGCTCGGAAGGGCTGGCGGTGGCGAGCCTCGCCATGTTCGCGGCCGGCGGCTTCTCCGCCGATCCCGCGCAGCCTCTGCGGGCCGATGCGGCGGCGCTGATCGCGCTCGACGCCGGCACGCTCGGCCGGTTTTTTCAGGTGTCTGACGCCAATCCGCTGGTCGGTCTCGCCGGGCGGGCGGCGCTGCTGAACCGGCTCGGCGCGGCGGTGGCGGCGCGGCCGGACCTTTTCGGCCCGGACGGGCGGCCCGGCGGGCTCTATGACACGCTCGCCCCGCAGGCGCGGATCGGCCGGCTGCCGGCGGAGGCCATCCTCAAAGCGCTGCTCGACGGGCTTTCCGTCATCTGGCCATCGGGTCTGGAGGTGGCCGGCGTGGCGCTGGGCGATGTGGGCCGGCACCCGGCGGTGCGGGTGGCGGATCGCTCCGACCAGCTCGTGCCGTTCCACAAGCTCTCGCAATGGCTGACCTATTCGCTGCTGGAGCCGTTCGAGGAATCCGGGCTCGCCGTGACCGAACTCGACGCGCTGACCGCGCTGCCGGAATACCGCAATGGCGGGCTGCTGATCGACCTCGGCGCGATTCTGCCGCGCGCGCCGCTCGATCCGGCGCGCAAGCACCGGGTCGATTCCGAGCTGGTGGTGGAATGGCGGGCCCTGACCGTGGCGCTGATGGACCTTCTCGCTGATCGGGTGCGCGAGCGGCTCGGGGTCGATGCGAGCCAGTTTCCGCTCGCCAAGCTGCTGCAAGGCGGCACCTGGATGGCCGGGCGCCGCATCGCCGCCGAGCGTCGTCCGCCCGCCGGCCCGCCGCCGCTCGCCATCGACGCCGACGGCACGGTGTTCTGAGCTTCTCGTCATCCCGGACGGCCGAAGGCCGATCCGGGATCATGTGCGGAAGGGGGAGCGACCCCGGCCCTGCGCTGCGCTACGGCCGGGATGACACCCCTGTCAGAGGGGGGCTCAGTCCAGCTGCGCGCCGGACGCCTTCACGATCGGCGCCCATTTGGCGATTTCCTTCTTCACATGCTCGCCCAGTTCCTCCGGCGTCGAGCCGACCGACACGGCGCTGAAATCGGCGAGGCGGGCCTGCACCTTCGGGTCCGCCAGCGCCGCATTGGCGGCGGCGTTGAGCTTGGCGACCACCTCCGGCGGCGTGCCTGCGGGAGCGAAGACGGCGTTCCAGGTATAGGTCTCATAGCCCGGCACTGCCTCGGCGATGGCCGGCAGATCGGGGAAGGAGGGCGCGCGCTTGGCGGTGGTCACGCCCAGCGCCCGCAGCTTGCCGGACTTGATGTGGCTGGTGGAGGAGGGGAGATTGTCGAACATGATCGGCACCTGGCCGGACAGCACATCGACCAGCGCCGGCCCGGCGCCCTGATAGGGAATGTGCTGCATGTCGACATCCGCCATGCTCTTGAACAGCTCGCCGGAGAGATGCAGCGGCGTGCCATTGCCGGATGAGGCATAGGAGTATTTGTCCGGGTCCTTCTTCAGCAGCGCGATCAGTTCCTCCGTCGTCTTGGCGGGGAAATCCGGGTTGACCACCAGCACGTTCGGCACGATGACCAGCAGCGACACCGGCGCAAAGCTGGTGACGGGGTCATAGGGCATCTTCTTGTACAGGGCCGGGTTCAGCGCATGGGTGGCCACCGTGCCCATCAGGATGGTGTAGCCGTCCGGGTTCGCCTTGGCGACCTGCGCCGCGCCGAGATTGCCGCCGGCGCCGCCCTTGTTTTCCACCACCACGGGCTGGCCGAGTTCCGCACTCATACGCTCGGCGACGAGGCGGCCGACGAGATCGGTGGAGCCGCCGGCGGAAAAGGGAATGACCAGCGTCACCGGGCGGTTGGGAAAGTCCTGCGCGGCGGCTGGGCCTGCCGGGGCCAGAGCAACCCCCAGCGCGGCAAGGGCGGCGGCGAAAAGCGTGCGTTTCATGCGGCATCTCCTCCTCCCGCGCACCCCATGCGCGCGGCGGGCCTCTGCGGACCCTCGGTCTGATCTAGAGTGCGGCATCGCCGCGTCACGCTCAATCCGTCATGCGTCGCAGGAGCGGCGGTTCCGCGCGGGCGCAGCGGGCGGCAAACTGGGCAGGAAAGGCGCGCCGTGCCTGTTCGCTAGGCAGCAGCGCGCGTCATGAGGTACCTCGCTCCGCGTCGGCCCGGCGACGCCTTGCGACGAGCGTGACAGGCCGCGCTGCGCGGCAGGGTTGCTCCGACTGGCATATCGCTTGCGTGAGAGGCGCCGGGTCAGAGCGACAGGGGAGCCGTGCCGACGCGATGAGCAAGGGCGCCGATATCGAACTCATCGACGTGACCAAGCGCTATGGCGCGGCGCTCGCGGTCGACCATGTCTCGCTGAAGATCCCCGCCGGCACCTATTGCTGCCTGCTCGGGCCGTCCGGCTGCGGCAAGACCACCACGCTGCGCATGATCGCCGGCCATGAGAGCCTTACCGAGGGCGATATCCGCCTCGGCCCGACGGTCGTGTCCGACCTGCCGCCGGCCAAGCGCGGCACGGCGATGATGTTTCAAAGCTACGCGCTGTTTCCCCATCTCGACAGCGTCGACAATGTCGCCTTCTCGCTGAAGATGAAGGGGGTGGACAAGGCCGCGCGCCGGGCGCGGGCACTGGACATGCTCCGGCTCGTGCAGATGGATCATCTCGCTGAGCGCCGCCCCGCCCAGCTTTCCGGCGGCCAGCAGCAGCGCGTGGCGCTGGCCCGGGCGCTGATCACCGATCCGCAGGCGCTGCTGCTGGACGAGCCGCTGTCGGCGCTCGATCCCTTCCTCAAGATCAAGGTGCGGCAGGAACTGAAGAAGCTGCAGCTTCAGCTCGGCATTTCCTTCATTCACGTCACCCACAGCCAGGAGGAGGCGATGGCGCTCTCCGACCTCGTGGTGGTGATGAATGGCGGGCGGATCGAACAGGCCGGCACGCCGCGCGAGGTGTTCAACCGACCGGCCACCGCCTTCGTCGCTCGCTTCATGGGCGACCACAATGTCATCGCCGGCCGGGTGACGGATATCGGCGAGGACGTGACCTTTGAAGTGCCCGGCGGTGCCGCGTTCCGCGCGCCGGCCGCGCCGGGGCTGGAACCGGGCGCGCCGGTGGAGATCGCCGTGCGCACCGACCGGGTGACGCTCGGCGCCGGCACGCGGCCGGGCTGCGGTCTCACCGGCCTCGTGCAGAACATCGAATATCACGGCCAGAAGGTGCAGGTGGCGCTCAATGCCCCCGGCATTGCCGAGTTTTCCGTGCAGGTGCCGGAGACCGCCTTCTTCGCCGCCCCGCTCAGCGTCGGGGATGCCGTGCCGCTCGCCTGGACTCCGCAGGACGTGCACATCCTCCGGGCGTCGCCCGCCGCCTGACCGCTTCACCCGCCCATGCCACCGCCGACAACGCTCGGGAGAGATTGATGAGCCAGAAGACCACGGATCGCACCGGCACCAAGGTCGCCAAGGGAACCGGCGTCAGCCGTCGCGGCCTGCTCAAGGGCGCGGCGGCGCTCGGCGGTCTCGCCGTCGGCGGGCAGGCGGTGACCGGCTTCCCCACCATCTGGGCGCAGAACCCGATCACGCTGCGCCAGTTCGGCACCGGCGTGTCGAACCTCAACGCCATCGCCGAGAAGTGCAAGGCGGATCTCGGCATCACCCTGCAGATGACCGCGCTCGATTCCGACGCGGTGTCGCAGCGCGTGGTGACGCAGGCCAATTCCTTCGACATCGCCGATATCGAATACTGGATCTGCAAGAAGGTGTTCGCCGCCGGCACGCTGCAGCCGATGGATGTGACCAAGATCAAATATTACGACCAGATCGTGCCCATCTTCACCACCGGCAAGCTGACCCCCGACTCGAAGATCGCCCAGGGCACCGCGCCGAACACGGTCGGCTTCGTCGAAGGCCCGGATTCCAAGAAATTCGCGCCCGCGCCGACCCAGTGGATGACGCTTATCCCGACCATCTACAACGCCGATACGCTCGGCATCCGCCCCGATCTCGTCGGCCGGCCGATCAAGAACTGGAAGGACATTCTCGATCCCGCCTTCAAGGGCAAGACCTCGATCCTCAACATCCCGTCCATCGGCATCATGGATGCGGCGATGATCTGCGAGAGCGCCGGCATCATCAAATATGGCGACAAGGGCAACATGACCAAGGCGGAGATCGACACCACGATCGACTTCCTGATCAAGACCAAGAAGGCCGGCCAGTTCCGCGCCTTCTGGAAGACCTTCGACGAGAGCGTGAACCTGATGGCCTCGGGCGAGGTGGTGATCCAGTCCATGTGGTCGCCGGCGGTGGCGGCGGTGCGTTCCAAGGGCATTGCCTGCGTCTACCAGCCGCTGGAGGAAGGTTACCGCGCCTGGGGCGGCGGCCTCGGCATCGCCAAGCACCTGAAGGGCGCGCAACTCGACGCGGCCTATGAGTACATCAACTGGTATCTCTCCGGCTGGGTCGGCGCCTATCTCAACCGGCAGGGCTATTATTCCGCCGTGCTCTCCACCGCCGAGAAGAACATGACTCCGGACGAATGGGCGTTCTGGATGCTGGGCCAGCCGGCCAAGGCCGACATCCTCTCGCCCGAGGGCAAGGTGATGTACACGGCCGGCGCGGTGCGCGACGGCGGCTCGTTCCAGGAGCGCATGGGCGCGGTGGCGTGCTGGAACTCGGTGATGGACGAGGACCGCTACATGGTCCGCCGCTGGAACGAATTCATCGCCGCGTGAGGCCTTGCGACGCATACGACGTCATCCCCGGGCTGGGCCCGGGGATCCACGCTTCTTCGACGCCAGAAGGACGTGGATGGCCGGGTCAAGCCCGGCCATGACGTTCCACAGGATCGAAGTTCCGCACCGGATCGGCCCCGTATGACCCTGTCCCGGATCGCCCCCTATCTGCAGGCCACGCCGCTGACGCTGATCCTGGCGGCGTTCCTGGTGCTGCCGATCGCCACCATCGTGATGGTGAGCTTCTGGGATTACGATTCGATCCAGATCTTCCCGGCTTTCGTCTTCACCAATTACGAGGAGACGATCACCTCGCCGGTGACCTGGAGCACCTATCTCAACACGCTGAAATACACCGTCATCGTCTGGGCGGTGACGCTCATTATCGGATTCTGGGTCGCCTATTACCTTGCCTTCCACATCCGCTCGGCGACCATGCAGATGGTGCTGTTCCTCATCTGCACCATCCCGTTCCTGACCTCGAACATCATCCGCATGATCTCGTGGATTCCGTTCCTCGGCCGCAACGGGCTGCTCAACCAGTCGCTGATGTCGATGGGCGTGATCGACCAGCCGCTGGAATTCCTGCTGTTCTCGGATTTCGCGGTCGTGCTGGCCATGGTGCATCTCTACACGCTGTTCATGGTCACCCCGATCTTCAACACGCTGATGCGCATCGACCGGGCGCTGATCGAGGCGGCGCGCGACGCAGGTGCCAGCGCCTTCCAGATCCTTACCAATGTGATCATCCCGCTCGCCAAGCCCGGCATCGCCATCGGCTCGATCTTCGTGGTGACGCTGGTCATGGGCGACTTCATCACCGTCCGTTTCATGTCCGGCGGTCAGTCCGCCTCGGTCGGTCTGATGATGGCGAACCAGATCGCGCTGCTGCAATATCCGGCGGCGGCCGCCAATGCGGTGATCCTGCTCGCGCTGGTGCTGCTGCTGGTCGCCGGCATCCTGCGCATCGTCAACATCCGCAAGGAGCTGTGAGCGATGAACTCGGACAAGCGCGGCCCCGGCTTCTATGTGCTCACCGCCTTCTTCATCCTGTTCGTGCTGTTCCTCTACGGCCCGCTCTCGACCATCTTCATCCTCTCCTTTCAGGGGCCGAATGGCGGGCTCACCTTCCCGATGAACGGGGTGTCGTTGCGCTGGTTCGAGAACCTTCTGTTCGAGCAGCAGGCGGTCGGCGACTTCGGCGGCGCCTTCTCGCGCTCGCTGGTTCTCGGGCTGATGACCATGCTCACGACGGTGGTGGTGTCGTTGCTGGCGGGGCTCGCCTTCCGCCGCCGCTTCCTCGGCAGCGGGCCGCTGTTCTACCTCACCATTGCCAGCCTGATCGTGCCCTCGATCCTGATCTCGCTCGGCATCGGCCTCGCCTTCAACGTGTTCGGGCTGGAGCCGGCCTGGTATTCCTCCGGCTTCGGCGCGCACCTCACCTGGACGCTGCCCTTCGGCCTCCTGATCATGTTCGCTGTGTTCAACCGTTTCAACCCGGCCTATGAGGAAGCCGCGCGCGATCTCGGCGCCAGCCCGTGGCAGACTTTCGCCCATGTGGTGCTGCCGATCATCCTGCCGAGCCTCATCGGCGTCGGCCTGTTCGGCTTCACCCTGTCCTATGACGAATTCGCCCGCACGCTGATGACCTCCGGCAGCTTCAACACGCTGCCGCTCGAGATCTACGGCATGACCACCAATGTCACGACGCCGGTGCTTTATGCGCTGGGCACGGTGACGACGGTGTTTTCGCTGGCGGTGATCCTCCTCGCACTGGCGACCATCGCCGTGCTGCGCAAGCGCCGTGCCCGCCGGCTGGCGGGGTGAAGGAGGCCTGCATCAGGATTGCGCCAGCGGGGCTTCACGCGGCTTTGCCTGTCGTCGTGCGGCGGATTTGCTAGGATACCGTTGCGGCCGCCATGTGCCGTTCGCCGGCTCCGCAGGAGCGCGGCGACATGTTCTCGGGAGCCCCCAATGCGAAGTGTCCTTTTCCTTTCGGCTGCGCTGATCCTTGCCGCCGCCACGGCGCAGGCGCAGGAGACGCCGCGCTCCACCAGTATGAGCTGCGCGGCGGTGAACGCGCTGGTGCAGCAGCGTGGTGCCGTGGTGTTCGATACCGGCAGCGGCGACCTCAGCCGCGTCGTCTCCAATCCCAGCCTGTGCGATGCTGCCGATGGCGGCGCGCCAAGCTGGATTCCCTCGCAGGACCAGAGCCAGTGCCTCGCCGGCTATCGCTGCCAGGAGCGTTCAGGCCACGGCAACTAGGCCCCTTTCCGCGGCGGCGCGCGCTGCGGCAGCGCGCGCTGCACCTCGCCGAGCGCCAGATCGACGGCGACGGCGAACAGCGCCACCAGCACCGTGCCCTGCAGCACGAAGGCGGGATTGCCGGCCGACAGCCCGTCAATGATCGGAGAGCCGAGGGTCAGCGCGCCCACCGTCGAGCCGATCGTGGCGGTGCCGATGCCGATCGTCACCGAAAGGCGGATGCCCGCGAACAGGATCGGCGCCGCCAGCGGCAACTCGATCCGCCATAGCCGGCCGGCCGGCGAAAAGCCGATGCCGTCCGCCGCCTCCAGCACCGGCGCCGGCACGCTGCGCAACCCCGCCATGCCGGCGCCCATCACCGGCAGCACGCCGTAAAGCACCAGCGCGAAGGCGGTCGGCAGGGCGCCATAGCCGAGGCTCGGCACGGCGAGCGCCAGCACGGCGACGGGCGGAAAGGTCTGTGCCAGCGCGCCGAGCCGCTCCAGCGTCGGCGCATAGGCCCGCCCCGCCGGGCGGGTAGCGAACAGCGCGGCGCCGGCCCCGAGCGCAACCGCGACGAGGCTGGCCGAGCCGGTCAGCAGCGCATGCGCTGCTACCAGTTCGGGAAAGCTGGCGCGGCTGTAGACGAGGCGCGTGCCCGGCGGAAACAAAATGCCGAGATGCGGCGCCAGTGCGTCCATGCCAAAGGTGAGGGCGAGGAAGGCCGCCCCGGCCCAGATCGCCGGTCGGCGGGCGAGATGCCACGCAAACTGTCTCGCCCGGTTTCGGTTCATGGGCGGACCAGGTCGGTGAGGGCGATCAGGCCGGCGCGGCCATCTGCGAGGCTTCGCACCGGCAGCCGGGCACATCCTTCCGCCACCATGCGGGCCAGAGCCGCTTCCAGCGTGGCGTCGGCGTCGATCGGCGCGCCATCCACCGATGGCGCGGCGCTGAAATCCGCGCGGTCGCCGACCCGCAGCGCCTTGAGCCTGTTGAGCCCCAGCAGCGGCCCGCCGAAAAAGCGCGCCACCGCCTCGTTCGCGGGATGCGCCAGCACCTCGGCCGGCGTGCCGGTCTGCAACAGGCGACCCTGGTGCAGCACCGCCAGCGTGCCGCCAAGGCGGATCGCCTCCTCGACATCATGGGTGACGAGCAGGATGGTGGTGCCGATGCGCTGCTGAATGTCGATCAGGCTATCCTGCAGCCCCCGCCGCGTCGGCGGATCGACGGCGCCAAAGGGCTCGTCCATCAGCAGAAGCTCGGGCTCGGCCGCCAGCGCCCGCGCCACGCCGACGCGCTGCTGCTGGCCGCCGGAGAGTTCGTCGGGGTAGCGCTGGGCGTGGCTTTCGGGCGGCAGGCCGACGAGATCGAGCAGCTCGGCCACGCGCAACCGGATGCGCGCCGCCGGCCATCCCAGCAGCACCGGCACGGTGGCGACGTTGCGCGCGACAGTCCAATGCGGAAAAAGACCAACCGACTGAATGACATAGCCTATACGCCGGCGCAGTTCGACCGGGGCGAGCGTGGCGATGTCGGAGCCCTCGATGAGGATGCGTCCGCCATCGGGTTCGAGCAGCCTGTTGGCGAGGCGCAGCAGGGTCGACTTGCCCGAACCCGAGCTGCCGACCAGCGCGCAGAGCGTGCCGCGCGGCACGTCCAGCGTCACGCCATCAAGCGCCGATGCCGCGCCGAAGCGCTTGGAGACAGCCTCGAAGCGGATCACGCTTGCCTCCGCAGCAGGAGCAGGGAGAGACCTCGCAGGGCGGTGTCGGCCAGCAAGGCGAGGGCGATGGCGGAGAGCGCGCCGAGCAGGACGAGATCGGCAGCGCTCTGTCCAAGTCCTTGAAAAATAAAGGTTCCTAGGCCCCCTGCGCCGATCAGGGCGGCGAGGGTGGCGAGGCCGATGAGCTGCACCAGGGTAAGGCGCAGCGTCTGCAGCAGCGTCGGCAGGGCGAGCGGCACCAGCGTGTGGCGGACGATCTGCGCCGGCGTCATACCCATGCCCCGCGCCGATTCCACGAGATCCGACGGGACGTTAGACAGGCCCGCATGGACGCCGCGGGCGACCGGGAGCAGGCCGTAGAGCCCCAGCGCGAGGATGGCGGGCGTCGCTCCGATGCCGGAAATGCCGAGGTGGCGAAGGCCCGGCACGAGGCCGGTGAGGAGGGTGATGGGACCGATGAGGAGGGCGAAGAGAGCGAGCGAGGGAATGGTCTGGACGATGTTGAGCACGGCGAAGATCGGGCCGGCGCGCCGCGGCCGGCGATAGGCCATGAGCCCGATCACCCCGCCGACGATCACCGCCAGAACGAGGCCGGCGCCGGTCAGTTGCAGATGCCGCAGCACCTCGTCGCGATAGGCCTCCTGGCGCACCGCATATTCCCGCGCCAGCGACAGCGAAGCGAGGCCGCCGCTGGCGAGCAGCGCGGCAAGGCCGGCCAGCAGGGCGAGCAGCGGCACGGCCTTGCCGGCCGGATGCGATGTCCGCTCGGTGCTGTCGGCGAGGAGGAGCAGCCCCGCCACCACCGCGACCCAGAAGCCGGTTCCGAGCGAGACGCGGGTGAGCGACCCCGCCGCTTCGGCCTGCGCGCCGGCCGCCAGCCCGGCCACGCCGAGCGCGGCCACGACCAGCGCGGCGGCGGCGAGGCCGGTCAGCGCGTGCCGCGCGCGCCACGCGGGCCGCATCGCCAGCCCCGCAATGAGGGCGAGCGGCGCCAGCACCAGCGCCGCAGCAGCGGACCCCGCTGCCGCCCAGAGCGGGAGCGGGCTTCCCGACAGCAGCCGGTTGGGGGCGACGACGACGAAGCCGCCTGCGAGCAGGCCCGCAAGGGCGATGGCAGCGAAGAGCAGCGGCAGAAGGTCGAGCCCGCTGCGCGCCTCACCCGTTCGCGCATCAGGGATCCCGCCCTGGCTGCCGTCGGCGTCGCCGGCGCGTGCCGGCGCCCGGCCGGCGAGGTGCCTCACCCGAGCAGCCCCTGCGCCTTGAGATAGGCCTCGGCAACCGCGCGCGCGTCGCGCCCTTCGAGCTGCACCTGCGCGTTCAGCCGCTGCAGCGTCGCCAGGTCGAGTCCGGCAAAGGCGGGGGCGAGCGCGTCGGCAATGGCGGGATAGGCGTCGAGCACGCCTTTGCGGATCACCGGCGCGGGCTGGTAGACCGGCTGCACCTGCTTGGTGTCGGTCATCACCTTGAGGTTCAGCGCGGCGATGGCGCCGTCCGTGCCATAGACCATGGCGGCGTTGACCCCGGACGTGCCTTCCGCCGCCGCCTTGATGGTGGCGGCGGTGTCGCCGCCGGAGAGCACCAGCAACTGGTCGCCGGACAGCTTGAAGCCATAAGCCTGCTGGAAGGCGGGCAGCGCCGCCGCGCTTTCCACGAATTCGGCCGAGGCGGCGAGCTTCACCTCGCTATCCTTCGTCCAGCGCGCGAAATCCTCCATGGTGGCGAGGCTCTCGCGCGCCGCCACATCGCCGCGCACGGCGATGCCCCAGGTGTTGTCGGCGGGGGCAGGGGCGAGCCAGACCAGGCCATTAGCGGCGTCGAGATCGCGGGCCTTCTCATAGGCGGCGCCGGCATTCTTCCACACCGGATCGTCCGCCATGGCGAAGAAGAAGCCGGCATTGCCGGTATATTCGGGGTAGAGGTCGATCTCGCCCGCCAGCAGCGCGGTGCGCACGATCTTGGTCGGGCCGAGCTGCAGCCGGCGCGTCACCGGAATGCCGGCATGCTCCAGCACCAGCGCGATGATGTTGCCGAGCACCGCGCCCTCGGTGTCGATCTTCGAACTCACCACCACGGGCGCGGCGGCGCGGGCGGCACCCGGCACCAGCGCCGCCGCCGCGAGGGTGGCCAGCAGGCCGCGCCGGCTGATGGATATGGGCATGCAATCCCCCCTTGGACTGGTGTCGAGATGCTGCCGACACAAGCCGGCACCGGCGCGATTGTTCCACCCTTCGCCCGGCGGGCAAACCGAAAACCGGCTCTTTGCCATCTTCGGCAACAGGGCGGCGGAAACCCTGGGGCGGCTCGGACGTTTGCTTCCACGCCCTGCGGGACGAGCGTCCCGTTCCTCCAGCTACCGGATTTCCCGCATGCCCGCCGCGCCCTTTCTTCGCATCGGCTATCACGCCTCGCATGAGCAGTTCGCCCCCAGCGCCCTGCTTGCCCATGTGCAGGCGGCGGAACAGGCGGGGTTCGCGGCGGCGATGTGCTCGGACCATTTCGCGCCGTGGAGCGCGCGCCAGCCGCATTCCGGCTATGCCTGGAGCTGGCTCGGCGCGGCGCTGGCGACCACCTCGCTCTCCTTCGGCGTCGTCACCACGCCGATCGGCCGGCGCTACCATCCCGCGCTGACCGCGCAGGCGGCGGCGACGCTGGCGGAGATGTTTCCCGAGCGGTTCTGGATGGCGCTCGGCTCCGGCGAAGCGCTCAATGAGCGCGTGACGGGGCAGCGCTGGCCATCCAAGCCGGAGCGCGACGCGCGGCTGACTGAGGCGGTGGAGATCATGCGCGCCCTGTTTGCCGGGGAGACGGTGAACCGGCAGGGCGGGCTGATCGCGGTCGAGGAGGCGCGGCTCTATACGCGCCCGTCCGTGCCGCCCGCTTTCATCGCCGCCGCGCTGACGCCGGAGACGGCGCGACGGGCGGGGGCATGGGCGGACGGCCTTGTCACCATCAACCAGCCCATGGAGCGGCTGCGGGCGATCATCGAGGCTTTCCATGAGGGCGGCGGCGCGGGCAAGAGACTGGTGCTGCAGGTGCATCTCTCCTATGCCGGCACAATGGACGAGGCGCGCGCCAACGCGCATGACCAGTGGCGTTTCAACACGCTGTCCTCTTCCGTCGCCGCCGAGCTGAAACTGCCGGAACAGTTCGACGCCGCCACGCGGCTGGTGCGGCCGGAAGACCTCGACGACAGCATCCTCATTTCCGACGATCCCGGCTGGCACGCGGCGCGGCTGGCGGAATTGGCCGAACTCGGCTTCGGCGACATCTACCTTCACAATGTCGGGCTAAACCAGCAGGCGTTCATCGAGACGTTTGGCGCCCTCGTGCTTCCCCAATTGCGGGGCCGGGCCTGACCAGACCTTTAGGAGGCGCGGATGACGCAGACACGCTGGTGGCAGCGCGGGATTTTCTATCAGGTCTATCCCCGCTCGTTTCAGGACAGCAATGCCGACGGCATTGGCGACCTCGACGGGATCCGTGCGCGGCTGGACTATCTCGTCACGCTTGGCGTCGACGCGGTGTGGATCTCGCCGATCTTCCCCTCGCCCATGGCCGATTTCGGCTATGACGTGGCCGATTACTGCGACATCGACCCGATGTTCGGCGATCTCGCCGCCTTCGACCGGCTGGTGGCCGAGGCGCATGCGCGCGGGCTGAAGATCGTGCTCGACTTCGTGCCCAACCACACCTCCGACCAGCATCCCTGGTTCGTCGAGAGCCGCGCCTCGCGCGACAACCCCCGGCGGGACTGGTACATCTGGCGCGATCCCGCGCCTGATGGTGGCCCGCCCAATAACTGGATGAGCAATTTCGGCGGGCCGGCCTGGAGCCTCGACCCTGCGACCGGGCAATATTACTACCACGCCTTTCTGAAACAGCAGCCGGACCTCAACTGGCGCAACCCCGCCGTGCGGGCGGCGATGCACGATGTGCTGCGCTTCTGGATGGCGCGCGGGGTGGACGGGTTCCGTGTCGATGTGATCTGGCACCTGATGAAGGACGAGCAGTTCCGCGACAACCCGCCCAATCCGGAATATGCGCCCGGCGACGGCGATATTCGCCGCTTCCTGCAGACCCGCTCCACCGACCAGCCCGATGTGCACGCCATCATCGCCGAACTGCGCGCGGTGATCGACGAATATGACGACCGCGTGCTGATCGGCGAGATCTACCTGCCGATCGACCGGCTGGTGGCCTATTACGGCGAGAATCTCGAAGGCGCGCATCTGCCGTTCAACTTCCAGCTCATCCATGCGAGCTGGACCGCGCCGCAGCTCGCCGCGCTGATCGCCGAATATGACGCGGCGGTGCCGGAAGGCGGCTGGCCGAACTGGGTGCTGGGCAATCACGACCAGCCGCGCATCGCCTCGCGCATCGGCGCCGCGCGCACCCGCGTCGCCGCCATGCTGCTGCTCACCCTGCGCGGCACGCCGACGCTCTATTATGGCGACGAGATCGGCATGGAGAATGTGCCTATCTCCACCGACGACGCACAGGACCCCTGGGAGAAGAACGAGCCGGGGCTCGGCCTCGGCCGCGATCCCGAGCGCACGCCGATGCAGTGGGACGCCTCGCCGCATGCCGGCTTCACCAATGGCCAGCCCTGGCTGCCGCTGGCGGCGGACTTCGCCACCCGCAATGTCGCGGTGCAGGCGGAACAGCCCGCCTCGCTGCTACGGCTCTACCGCGACCTCATCGCGCTGCGCCGTGCCCATCCGGTGCTGCACGCGGGCAGCTATCGCAAGATCACCGCGCTGGGGGACGTGCTGGTGTTCCTGCGCGAGAGCGCGCAGGAATGCGTGCTGGTGGCGCTCAACCTCGCCGGCAGGGCCCAGGGCGACATTCCGCTGCCGCCCGGCACCCGGGGGCAGGTGCTGCTCTCCACCGAGGGCGACCGCGCCGAGCGGGTGGAGGGCCGCCTGGCGCTGCGGCCCTATGAGGGGGTCATCGTGGCGCTGGACGGGCGGGACTAAAGTTCCGAGCGGCGGAAGGCGTAGTCGAGCCCGCCCATGCGGAACCAGCGATAGCCATAGGGCTCCAGCGTGATCTCGTAGCGGCCCTTGGCGTCCGCCTGGGCGTGGTCCTCGGACAAAAGGTTGACCAGCCGGTCGGGCTCGCCCTCCGGGGCTTCGAGCGCGAAGCGGACGCTCACCCCCTCGGGGTGGAAATTGTGCAGGAACACGGCGACGTTGTTGCGCCATTCATAGCGCAGGCACAGCACGGCGTCGTGGCCGACATCGACCACCTCGAAGGCGCCCCAACCGATTTCCTGCGTTTCCTGGCGGGTGCGGATCATCCGCTCCATCCAGTTGAGGAAGGATTCCGGGTCGCGCCGCTGGTCGGCGACATTGACCTGCTCATAGCCATAGGCGCCCTCGGAAATCACCGGCAAATAGGTCTTTTCCGCCGCGCTGAAGCCGGCCTGCTTCTCGTTCGACCATTGCATGGGCGTGCGTGCGCAGTAGCGCTCGGGCAGGTTGAGATCGTCGCCCATGCCGATCTCGTCGCCATAGCGCAGCACCGGCGTGCCCGGCAGGGAGAGCATGAGGCTGTAGGCCAGCTCCATCATCCGGCGGTCGCCCTTGAGCATCGGGGTGAGACGGCGGCGGATGCCGCGGTCATAGAGCTGCATGGATTTGTCCGGCCCGAAGGCGGCGAACACCTGCTCCCGCTGCTTTTCGGTCAGCCGGCCGAGATCGAGTTCGTCATGATTGCGCAGGAACAGGCCCCATTGCGCGGTGGCATAGTCCGGCCGCGTGGCGTTCAGCGCTTTGACCAGCGGCTTCATGTCGGCGCTGGCGAGCGCGTAGAAAAGCGACTGGTTGACCTGGAAATTGAACATCATGTGCATGCGGTCGCCATCGGCGCCGAAATATTTCTTGTCGTCCTCGGGCAGGATATTGGCTTCCGCCAGGATGATCGCGTCGCCCCGCCGCCACTGCAGGAACTCGCGGAAGGTGCGCAGCATGTTGAAATGCTCGATCGGCTTGCCGTCGATTTCCGCCCCCTTCTCCGCGATGACGAAGGGCACGGCGTCCATGCGGAAGCCGGAGACGCCGAGTTCGAGCCAGAAGCCCATAATGCGCAGAATCTCCGCCTGCACATCGGGGTTGGCGGTGTTGAGGTCGGGCTGGAAATCATAGAAGCGGTGGAAATAATACTCCTTAGCCGCCTTGTCATAGGTCCAGGTGGTGGTCTGCACGCCGGGAAAGACCATGCCTTCATCGGCGTTTTTCGGCTTGGTCTTGGACCAGACATACCAGTCGCGATAGGGCGAGTTGGGGTCCGAGCGGGCGGATTTGAACCAGGGGTGCTGGTTCGAGGTGTGGTTGACCACGAGGTCGATCAGCACCCGCATGCCGCGCTGGCGGGCGGCGTGGGTGAATTCGACGAAATCGCCCAGCGTGCCATAGCGCGGGTCGACGCCGTAATAATCTGCCACGTCATAGCCGTCATCCTTGCCGGGCGAGGCCTGGAACGGCATCAGCCAGATGGCGGTGACGCCCAGCCCGTGCAGATAGTCGAGCCGCCGCATCAGGCCGCGGAAATCGCCTATGCCGTCGCCATTCGAATCCATGAAGCCTTCGACGGAGAGGCAGTAGACGATGGCGTTCTTGTACCAGAGGTCGGTGATCACGCGCGGCGCTCCCGGTGAGAAATCCCGGGGCGCAACGTTTCATGCGGCGCAAGCGTTCCTCGAAGCCGCGTTCCTCGCAGCCGCTTTCATCGCAGCCTGCATAGCCGGCCGCCGCAGCGCCAGTCGCTTCCGGCGGTCGGCCCGCCGTCAGCCCATCATGCGCATGTGCTGGTCGTAGAGGATCCAGATGGTGCCGGACACCATGATGAGCAGGATCAGCACGGTGAACAGGATCAGCAACAGGTCGTCGCGGTGCGAGCGCTGAAGGTCGATGTGCAGGAAGTAGCGCAGATGCACCACCGCCTGCAGCACGGCAAGCAGCCCCAGCGCGGCGAGCGCGGCGGCACCGCTGAACAGATCGAACCACACCACCGCGAAGGCGCCGGTGGTCAGCACCAGCGCGAGCACGAGGCCGATCACATAGGAACGGCGCTCATGGCCCTCGTCCTCAAGCTCGCTGGCCGGCAGGTCGGCGGACACCCGGTTGCTCATGACACGACCCCGTAGAGATAGACGAAGGTGAAGATGCCGATCCAGACGACATCGAGCATGTGCCAGAACAAGGCAAGGCGCATCAGCCGCAGCTTCACCGCCGGGTTCATGCCCAGCGCCGCCACCTGCACCGCCATGACCGCCATCCACACCAGCCCGGACGAGACATGCAGCGCATGGGTGCCGGTGAGCAGGTAATAGGCGGAGAGGAAGCCGCTCGCCTGCGGCGGCGCGCCATGGGCGGTGATCATCACATAATAGTCGTGCAGCTCCATGCCGACGAAGCCGGCGCCGAGCAGGCCGGTGACGAGCAGCCAGCCGAGCACGCCGCGCCGGTTCTCGCGGTACTTCATCTCCAGCATGGCGAAGCCGAAGGCGCAGCTGGAGAGCAGCAGCAGCAGCGTCTCCAGGAACGCGGCGGTGAGGTCGAACACCTCGGCCGGGCGCGGGCCTTCGGCGATGCCCTGCACGCTCATGGCGGCATAGGTGGCGAACAGCACCGCGAACAGCACCAGATCGCTCATCAGGAAGATCCAGAAGCCGAACAGCACTTCTTCGGCGGCTTCGTGGCTTTCCGGATCGGTGCCGGCGAGATTGATGCCGGGGTGGAGACGTTCGGAAAGGCTCATCGCGTCACCTCCATGGCCGCGCCGGCGGCAAGGGCGCCGGCGCCTCCCTCCAGACTTTCCGGGATGGCACGGCCCCGGTTCGCCGCCGTCATCTCCTGGTCGCGGGTCACGCCCGGCGCGGCGCGCACGGCGGCGAGGAACGCTTCGTTCGCCGCCCGCACCGTGGCCGCCGGCACGGTCTCTTCCGTGTCGGTGGCGAAGGAGCGGGCGATCACCACCGCCCAGATGAGCACGAAGGAGAGGATGGCCAGCCACCAGATGTGCCAGACGAGGCCGAAGGCCCAGGCGCAGGCGAACAGGCCGATGAGCGGCGCGGTCGCGGTGTTGCGCGGCACCTCGATGTCCTCATAGCCCGCCGGCGAGCGATAGGCGGTGCCGTCCTTCTTCGCCTCGTAGAAGGCGTCGCGGGCGGTGACCTGCGGCAGCACGGCGAAGTTCCACGCCGGGGGCGGGGAGGGGATCGACCATTCCAGCGCCCGCCCGTCCCAGGGATCGCCGAGCGGGGCGGCGAGTTCCTCGCGCCGGCGCACCGAGACGATGAACTGCGCCGTCATGAAGGCGAAGCCGGCGAGGATCAGCGCCGCGCCGAGCATGGCGAGGGCGAGCCAGGGCAGATAATCCGGGTTCGACCATTCGAAGGTGCGGCGCGTCGCGCCCATCATCCCGAGCCAGTAGAGCGGGAAGAAGGCCAGCAGGAAGCCCGGCGCGAAGCACCAGAAGGAGGCGCGGCCCAGCCCCTCATGCAGGCGGAAGCCGAACGCCTTGGGGAACCAGAACTGCACCGCCGCGAACATGCCGAACAGCACGCCGGGGATGATCATGTTGTGGAAATGCGCCACTAGGAACAGCGTGTTGTGCACCTGGAAATCGACGCCCGGATTGGCCAGCAGCACGCCGGTCATGCCGCCGAGAATGAAGGTGAGCAGGAAATTGATGTGGAACAGCATCGCCGTGGAGAGGCGGATGCGCCCGCCCACCATGGTCAGCAGCCAATCATAGACCTTCACCCCCGTCGGCACGCCGATGATCATGGTGGCGATGCCGAAAATGGCGTTCACATTGGCGCTCTGGCCCATGGTGAAGAAGTGGTGCAGCCACACGGCGAAGGAGAGCACGGCGATGCACATGGTGGCGTAGACCAGCGAGGTGTAGCCATAGATGCGCTTGCTGGAATAGGTGGCGACCACTTCCGACCACACGCCGAAGGCCGGCAGGATGAGGATGTAGACCTCCGGGTGGCCGAACAGCCAGAACAGATTGGCGTAGTTCATCATGTTGCCGCCGTCGCCATTGGTGAAGAAATGGAAGCCGGCGTAGCGGTCGAGGGCGAGCATGATGGTGGCGGCGGTCAGCGGCGCCATGGCGAAGATCATCAGGATCGACGTGCACAACGTCGTCCAGGTGAACAGCGGCATGCGGAACAGCGACATGCCGGGGCAGCGCTTCTTGTAGATGGTGACGGCGAAGTTCAGCCCCGTCAGCGTCGAGCCGATGGAGCCGAGCGACACCGCCCAGATCCAGTAATCCACCCCCTCGTCCGGGCTGAACTCGATGCCGGTGAAGGGCGGATAGGCCGACCAGCCGCCGGTGGAGAAACGCCCGACCACCAGCGACACCATCACCAGCATGGCGCCGGCGACGGTGAGCATCAGCGAGATGGCGTTGAGCAGCGGGAAGGACACGTCGCGCGCGCCGATCTGCAGCGGCATGACATAGTTCATCAGCCCGGTGATGAAGGGCATGGCGACGAAGAAGATCATGATCGTGCCATGGGTGCTGAAGAGCTGGCCGAAATGATCCGCCGAGAGGAAGCCGCCGCCATCATAGGCGGAAAGCTGCTGGGCGCGCATCAGCGCCGCCTCGATCACCGCGCGGGCGAACATGATCAGCGCCACCACGATATACATGATGCCGACCCGCTTGTGGTCGACGCTGGTCAGCCAGTCGCGCCACAGCGGTACCCACCAGCCCTTCACCGTGAGCAGGATCACCGTCGCGATCGCGCCCAGCACGGCGAGAGAGCCCGCGCCGGAGGCGATGGCCTCGCTGAGCGAGGGATTCTCGATCATCCCGGCGAAGACGAAGGAGGTCCATTTGATCTGGCCGAAGACAAGCTCCCAGTTCATTGTCCGGCCTCCGGCGTGGTCTGGTGATGCTGATGGGGCGCGGCCGCGGCCGGCGCGTCGGTGTCGGCCTGCGGCGCGTGGGCGGCCTGCGGCGCGTCGTTACGGGCCTGCGGCGCGTGGGCGGCGTGCCCGCCGGTCATGCCGGGGGCGAAGCTGGCGATGATCTGGTCGAACAGGCCGGGGGTGAAGCTGCCATAGATCACCGGCTCGCTCACCACCGAGGACGGTAGCAGCGCGGCATAGGCGCGGGCGTCCAGGGTGGCGGCCTGCGTCTTGGCCGAGGCTGCCCAGGCATCGAAATCGTCCGGCGTCATCACCCGTGTGGTGAAGGACTGGGTGGCGAAGCCGAGGCCGTTATACTGGGTGTTGCGCCCGGTGAAATCGCCGGTCTCGTCGGCGATGAGGTTGAGCTGCGTCTGCATGCCGGCCATGGCGTAGATCTGGCCGGCGAGGCGCGGAACGATGAAGGACTGCATGACGGTGCCGCTGGTGAGCTTCAGCGTCACCGGCCGGTCCTCCGGCAAGGCGAGCAGGTCGAGCGTCGCCACGCCCTGTTCGGGGTAGAGGAAGAGGAACTTCCAGTCGAGCGCGACGACTTCCACCACCAGCGGGTCGGGCCCCAGCGGGCGGTAGGGGTCGCCGGCGATGGTCTGGCGCCACAGCGCGGTGCCGAGCGCCACGACCAGCGCCACCGGCACGCCCCAGATGAGAAGTTCCAGCCCCCAGTTGAACTCCCAGTCCGGCCGGTAGCTGCCCTTGCCGCCGCGCCGGTAGCGCCACAGAACCAGCGGCAGCGCGATGAACATCGGCACGATGACGATCAGCATCAGCGCGCTGATCGTGCCGAAATGCGCGATCTGACCGGCGGCGATCGGCCCGGCCGGTTCGAGAAAGCCTGCGGCGGAGGCCGCACATGGCATGGCAAGGGCCGGCAACCCGGCCATCAATCCCCTCAACCTCAACACGGCCCCCCTGCGACTGTCGCGCGCCTCTCATGTGAAGACATCGACCCGTACCCCGCTTGCAGGAAAGCACGAAAGGCGACGGAGTTCACTGTCTCACTTTGTATGGATTACGGAAAAGTCGTGACCGCTGCATGGCGGCGGCGTGGCCGGGCGGCGCCTCACGGCGGAGGAGGGGCGGGCTGTTCATTCAGGGCAGGATGGCTATAATCGCGCGACGCCACGTCACGTTCAAGGCAGGTTCTAGGTGCGACTTAGTCACTCTTTGCCGCGTGACAATAGACACGGATTTCTACTGAATCCGAACTGGCGCACTCTTCTGTTTTCTTCGCGCCTCGCGGGCGCGGCCATCGTCGCGCTCGCCCTTGCTTACTGGCTTGAGCTTCAGGAGCCGCAATGGGCGATCCTGACCGTCTATCTCCTGACCCAGTCCTCCACCGGGGCGGCGCTGGCCAAGGGGGCGTTCCGTTTCCTCGGCACGATTCTCGCCGCGCTTTACGGCCTCGCCGCCGTCAAGCTGTTCTCGCAGGACCCGCTGCTCCTCGTCGGCAGCGCCATGGTCTGGATCTTCCTGTGCTATTACGGCGCCGCTCAGGCGAGCAATTTCACCGCCTATGGCTTCATGCTGGCGGGCTTCACCGGGCTGCTGGTCACCTTTCAGGGCGCCGCCGCGCCCGCTGCGGCCTGGCTGGTGGCGGTGGACCGGGTGAGCGAGATCAGCATCGGCATTGCCTGCGCGACGCTGGCCGGCGCGCTGGTGCTGCCCGACCATGCCGGCACCCAGTTGCGCGGGCTGCTGGCGAAGACCTTGCGCGGGCTGTGCGCCCATGCCGCGCTGACCCTGCGCGCGGCCACGCGCGGCGACCAAGTGATCGACGACCGCCGGTCGCTGCTGCCGCAGATCGTGAAGTTTGACGCGCTCCGCTCCTATACGCGCTTTGAAGCGCCGGAGATGCGGGCCGATCGCGACCGGATGGACGAGGTCGCCCGCCGCTTTCTCGGCGTTCTGGCGCAGGCGCGGGCGCTGCATCTGCGGCTCGCCGCCGACGGGGCGGGGACGCAGGCGGCGCCCGAGGCGCTGCGGGCGGCGCTGGAGCGGATGGTGGCGCTGCTGGAGCGCGGCGCGGCCGACCCCGCCCTGCTGCAGCGGCCGGAGCGGCACTGCGCCGACCTGTCCACGCTCCGGCTGGACCTTGCCGCGCTCGCCCGCCGGCTGTCCGCGCCGGGCGACGCCACGCCGCTCGCGGCGCGGGCCGAGGCCGTGCTGATCTGCCGGCAGGCGGGGGCGATGCTGCGCGAACTCGCCCTGCTGTGCCTCGCCGAGCGCGCGGTGTTCGAGCCGCCTGCCGCCGGCACCGCGCGGCACCGCGAAAGACGAGCCGCCGCCCACGGTTCCGCCCTGCTGCAGGGCGGGCGCGCCGCGCTGGGGCTGATGATCTTCTGCGCCATCTGGTACGCGACGCAATGGGACCAGGGCATTGCCGGCATTACCGGGCTCGCCCTGATGAACTATCAATGCGTGAACACTGATGATCCGCAGAAGCTCGGCTGGCCCTATCTGCGCGCGGTGGTGGCGGCCTGCTTCGCGGCCTATGCCACCATGGTCTTCATCTATCCCTGGCTGGAGGGCTTCGAGGCGCTGGCGCTGTTCCTGCTGGCGGTGCTGGTGCCGGCGGGCCTGCTGATCGCGACGCCGCGCTATGCCCGCACGGCGGGAACCTTCACCATTTTCTACGTCGCCGCGGCCGCGACCGGCAATGTGTTCACGCCTGATCCTCTGGACTTCGCCAATTTCTGCTTCGGTCTCGCCTTCGGCATGTTCGTCTGCCTGATGGTGGTGCGGCTCGTGCCGGCGACGGCGCGGGCCTCGCGCCGCCGCGCGGTTGACCGTGCGCTCGGCGTGCTGCTGCCTGAGGTGGCGCGCGGGCAGCGCGCGCCACGGGCGGCGGCGCGCGAAATACTGGGGTCGCTGGGCGCGCTGCTGGCGCAGTTGACGCCGGCGCGTCCCGCCCATGACAGGCTGCTGCGCGGCCTGCTGGCCTGCGCCGCCAGCGCGGGGGAACTCGGTCGGCTGCGGGAGGCGGCGGACAGCCCGGCGCTGCCGCCGCCGCTGCGTGCGGCGATCGCGGAGGGGCTTGAACGCTTCGCCGGCGCGCTGGCGCCCGGCGGGCGGGGCGACGGGACAGCCGCCGCGCCCCCGACCGCTCCCGCTGAAAGCTTCGCCCCGTTGCGCGCCGCGCTGGCGCAGACGGAGGCACGGCCGGGCGCCGCGCCGGCCTCGCTCCTCGCCGAGGTGGCGGCGAGCCTGTGTTTTCTGGAGGATCGGACCCTGCGCGACCAGGCTTTTCGCGCGCTGTGCGAGGCGCGCGCGTGATGACGTGGAATCCGCTGTTTCACACACTCGATTTTTTCGGCTTCTACCTGCCGCCGGTGCTGATGTGGGCGCTGATCGCCTTCATTCCCTTTTTCGCGCTGAGCCGGCTCGCCCGCTGGAGCGGCTTCTACGCCCTCGTCTGGCATCGCCCGCTGTTCGATGCCGCGCTCTATGTGATCGTTCTGGCCGCCCTGACTCTCGGGCTGCCGCTTCTGACAGGAGGTCCGGCATGAGCGGGCACAACGCCATTCGCGTCGCGGTGACGCTGGCCACGGTTGCCATCGCCGCCTTTGCCGGCTGGCATTTGTGGAACTACTACCTGCTGTCGCCGTGGACGCGCGATGCGCGGGTTCTGGCCGACGTGCTGCGCGTGGCGCCCGACGTGTCCGGACTGATCAGCACCCTCCATGTGCGCGACAACCAGACGGTGCGGAAGGGCGACCTCCTGTTCGAGATCGACCCGGAGCGCTTCGCGGCGGCGCTGAACCTCGCGCGGGCGGAGGTGACGATGAAGACGGCGGCGATGCGCCTTGCGCAGGAAAACGCCGCGCGCTTCCGCACCCTGCAGCGCGAGGACAGCCCGGGTTTTTCCATTGAGGCCGGGGAGGCCATGCAGACGCGCGCGGCCGAGGCCGAGGCGGCGCTGGGGGTGGCGCAGGCCCAACTGACCATCGCCGAAATCAATATGCGCCGCAGCCGTGTCCATGCGGCGGTGGACGGCTATGTCACCAACCTCACCGCGGTCGTCGGCGACTACGCCACGGCCGGCGAGGGGGTGCTGGCGATTGTCGATTCCCGCTCCTTCTATGTCTATGGCTACTTCATGGAGACCAAGCTGCCGCAGATCCGGGAAGGCGCCCCCGCCAGGGTGGAGCTGATGGCGGGCGGGGTGGTGCTGGACGGCGTGGTGGAGGGCGTGGCGCGGGCCATCGCCAACCCCGACGACGCGGCCGGGCTGCTGGCGCGGGTCGATCCGCAGTTCAGTTGGATCCGTCTCGCCCAGCGTCTGCCGGTGCGCATCAAGCTGGAAGCATTGCCGCCCGATGTCCGCCTCGCCGCCGGAATGTCCGCCACCGTGGTGATCAAGCCGGCGGGGGAGGGCGGTTAGAGGGTGCGGCTGGACGGGCCGGCGCGGTGGGCGAGATGTCGGCCGCTGCCGCATCGCCGGCACGCCAGTGGCGCCGGCAGGCGAATTGATTGTTGAGCAACGAACCCCCAGAGTGAGCGTTGTCTGACGGTGGGCGAATGGCCCGTTGATCTGGTTGGAAAGGAAACGTCGATGAACGTCCTGTCGATGCTAAGGGTTGGACTTCTCGCGCTGGCCGCGCTGTTCGGCACCGTCTCGCTGGCGAGCGCCGATGACGGCTCCATCAGCATTCGTATCGTGAAGGCCGGTTTTGTCGTAGGCGGATCGGCCGGAGACGGCGTGCTGACGTTCAAGGGTCGCAAATACCCGCTCTCGGTCGGCGGGCTGAGCTACGGCTTCACCTTCGGCGCCTCCGAGACCCGCCTGCATGGAAAGGTCCGGAACATCAAACGCGCGTCCGACGTGTCCGGGGTCTATGCCCAGGGCGGGGCGGGGGCGGCCTTCGGCAAGGGCGCGCAGGTCGTCGTGCTGACCAACCAGAACGGCGCGGTTCTGGAACTGAGCGGCGAGCAGAAGGGCGTCATCGTCAGCCTCGATCTGAGCGGGCTGGCCCTGTCGCTGAAGTGAGTTGTCCCTGAAGTGAGTTGTCCCTGAAGGTATGGCGCGCCGAACGCCGCCATGCCTTCAGGCGCCCTGCGGGCAGCGCCGGTCGCCCCGGCGCCGGGCAGGACCCGCCGCGCCCGATCGCTCCGAGTTAGCGCCCGGCGGGGCCGCGCGTGTCGCCGCTTAACTGAAGATTCCCACCTGTCACGAGCGTGCGCACCCCGCCCCCCGCAGGCGGCGGACTCCGTGCCGCATCCGCCCGCGCCTGAGCGTGAGGCGCGTCTCCGCCTCATAGGCGTGCTGCCCTCTGCATCGCCGGAAAAGGTCGTCGCAGCTCCGGCGCATGCCTGCGAGCGGAGGCGGTTGCCAGACACTAGATAAACATCTAATATGTCAGGTGTCGGGAGTTAATGGATGCGTGCCATGAAGACATATCGCGGTGACAGGACCATCGACGGGGTGGCGGTGACGGTGGACGGCGCCTTGCTGCCGGAGCGCACCGACATCAAGCCGATCAGTCGCGACGGCTTCGAGTGGAGCTATGAGGGCGTCGCGCCCGCCCAGCTTGCCCTCGCCATGCTGGCCGATCATTTCGGCGCGGCCACGCCCGCCCTGCAGAATTATGAGCGCTTCATGCGCGAGGTGGTGGCCAATTTCGGCAATGAGTGGGAGTTCACCACCGCCGATATCGACGCCGCCCTGACCGCGCGCGCGGCCTGAGCCGTCTCCATGGCGCCGTTCGTCGCGCAGTTCGTCGCCGCGCCGGCCGGGGCGGTGGAATGCCTCGTCGCCCAAAGCGGGGCCGATCCCGCCAATGGTTCCTTCGTGCTGGTTCACGGCATTCAGGGCACGGCGGCGGCATGGGCGGAGATCGCGCCCCGGCTCGATGCCGGGCGCGCTGTCCTTATGCCCAATCTGCGCGGGCGCGGGCGCTCGCCCAGCCCCGGCGACATTGCCGCCTACAGCCTGGATCATTTCGCCGACGATCTCGCCGCGGTGATCGCCGCCGCCCCCGCCCCGGTCACGCTGGTGGGCTGGAGCATGGGCGTGCTGGTGGCGCTGACCTATCTGGCGCGCTTTGGCGCGCGGGGACTGGACGGGCTGGTGCTCGCCAGCGGCACCGCGCATCCCGGCCGCGAGGCGGTATGGTTTCATGCCGAGACGCCCGAAGGCGTCGCGCAGGAAGCGGCGGCGCGGGCGGCACGGCTCGGCCTGACCGCCTCGGCCACGCCGACCGCCGTCGCCGGCGCCTGGGCCTCGGTGCGCGCGGCGGATCTGCGTCCCGGGCTCGCGCGGATCACGCTCCCCACGCTGCTGCTGCATGGCGAACGCGACGACCAGTGCCCGCTCGCTCATGGCCGGGTCATCGCCGCCGGCATCGCGCAGGCGTCGCTGGAAATCTGGCCGGGCGCCGGCCACAATCTCATGGTGGAAGACCCCGCCCGCTTCGCTCTAAGCGTGTTGCGCCTTCATGCCGCGGCGCGCTCTGATAGGCTGAACGCGACTCAGTGATATCTCAGCATCGGACGATCTCTGCCGCCGACTTCACCCGGCGGCCCGTTGCACCCGGAGTTCCCCATGCCGCCAGCAGGCACCAAGCGCGCCGCAGACGCCCGCAAGATGGATGGTCGAAAGACCGGCGGCGCCCGCAACCGGCGCAAGGAGGCGAGCGTCGAGGCCGATGATCTCACGCTCACCGACCGGGCCTATCGTCAGCTCGAGGAGCTGATCTCGACGCTGCAATTGCCGCCGGGCACGGTTCTCTCGGAACTCACCCTGGCGCAGCGGCTCGACATTGGCCGCACGCCGATCCGCGAAGCCTTGCAGCGGCTCGCCCGCGACGGGCTGGTGGTGGTGCTGCCCCGGCGCGGCGTGCTGGTGTCGGAGATCAATCTGCGCACCCAGCTTCGCCTGCTGGAAACCCGCCGCGTGCTGGAGCGGCTGATGGCCGAGCTGGCGGCGGAACGGGCGAGCGACGAGGAATGCGAGCAGTTCGCCCAGATCGCCAAGGGGATGCAGGACGCGGCGGAGCGCGCCGACGGCATCGAGTTCATGCGGCTCGACCGCAAGCTCAACACGCTGGTATCGGATGCGGCGCGCAACGAGTTCGCCAGCCGCTCCATGGGGCTGATGCACGCGCTCTCGCGCCGCTTCTGGTACCAGCACTATAAGCGCGTCGCCGATCTGCCGCTGGCCGCCCAGCTTCATGCCGAACTGGCCGCCGCCATCGCCGTGCGCGACGGGGCGGCGGCGGCGGCGGCGTCCGACAGGCTGATGGACTACATCGAATCCTTCGCCCGCAAGACGCTCGACGATTAGAGCCTGATCCGACGAGCTTGAACCGGCCTGATCGGTCGACGGTGTGGCTGGGACAGGAGCGCGCTCAGGCGTGCTCCATCTCCACCTCGCCGGCGATGACGCGCATCACCGCGCGGTCGGCCTGGGCCTGCGCCAGCGTGCCCTCGAAGATCATCTCGCCCCGCTCCACCACATAGAGCCGATCGACATAGTCCGGCAGGTGGTGGACGTTGGATTCCGCCATCAGCACCGCCTCGCCCATGGCGCGGATGGAGGCGATGCCTTCCGAGATCATCGGAATGATCGCCGGCGACAGCCCCTCGAACGGCTCGTCGAGCAGAAGCAGGCTGGGGTCGAGCGCCAGCGCGCGCGCGACCGAGACCATCTTGCGCTCGCCGCCGGAGAGCTGCTGGCCGCCGCGTGCCAGATATTGCCGGAGCTTGGGAAACACCTTTAGCGAGCGCTCGACCCGCTCCTCCTCCGACAGCGGGGAAGGGCGGGTCCAGGTCGGCAGCGCGATGTTCTCGGCGACGGTGAGATCGGCATAAACGTCGGATTCCTCCGGCGAATAACCGATGCCGAGCTGGGCGATCCTGTAGGTCGGCATGCCCACAAGGTTCTGCCCCTTGAAGCTGATCGTGCCGGCGGCTGGCGCGCGATGGCCCATGATGGTGCGGAAGGTCGTGGTCTTGCCGGCGCCATTGCGCCCGATGAGACAGACGAGTTCCCCCGGCTCGACGGTGAGATCGAGCCCATTGAGAATGCGGCTGCCGGCAATATCGACCTTGAGGCCGGAAATCCTGAGCATATCGGGCTCCTCAATGGCTGGTCGGGTGGGCGAAGGCGGCGGCGGCGTCCGATGCCTTGTGCTTCATCTGCGGCCGCCGCGTGCCGACCACGGCGGCGATCAGCGCCGGGTCCTTGAAGAAGGTCTCCGGCTTCTCATTGGCCAGCACGCGGCCGGCCTGCAGCGCGACGATGCGGTCGGAATAGCGGGCGACGAGATCCATGTCGTGCTCGACCTGGATGATCGCCCGCACCCCGGCCTTGCGGCAGGCGGCGACGAGCAGTTCCATGATGGCGTGCTTGTCGCCGGTGGAGACGCCGGAAGTCGGTTCGTCGATCAGGATCAACTCGGGCTTCAGCGCGAAGGCGCTGGCGACATCGAGCAGCTTCTTCTCGCCCTGCGACAGCGCGCGGGCCTGCTGGTCGAGCCGGTGGCGCAGATGGAAGATGTCCGCCACCTCCTCCACCGCCTCATGCACCTCGCTGTCACGGCGCAGGCTGCGCAGCGGATTGCGAATGCGCTGCAGCCGCGAGGAGGCGGCGACGCACAGCGCCTCGCGCACGGTGAGCGCGGGGAAGATGTTCACGAGCTGGAAGCCGCGCGCCATGCCGCGCCGGGCCAGTTCCACCGGACCGATGCCGCCAATGTCGCTGCCACGGAACGAGACCTGTCCCGAGGTCGGCCTGAGCAGGCCGGTGAGCACATTCACCAGCGTGCTCTTGCCCGCGCCATTGGGGCCGACGATGGAGATGAACTCGCCATCGCTGATCGAGAATGAGACATTGGTCAGGGCGTGGAAATCGCCATAGCTCTTGCAGACGGTGGTGGCTTCGAGAAGCGCCGCCATGGTTCAGCTCCCGCGCTTGAAGCGGTTGAGGAGGCTTCCCGCGATGCCGGAGAGGCCGCCGGGGAAGAACACGACAAGGAGGATCAGCACCGCGCCCATGACGAAGCGCCAGTACTGGGTCACCGACATCACCGTGTCCTGCAGCAGCACGAAAGCCAGCGAGCCGACCACCGGGCCGATGAAGGCGCCGGAACCGCCGAGCACCGCCATGAAGACCATGTTGCCGGACTGGGTCCAGTACACGATCTCGGGATCGGCAAGGCCGATGGAGATGGCGAGGATGGCCCCGCCAATGGCGCCGTAAATGCCGGAGATGACAAAGGCGGCGAGCCGCATGCGGGTGACCTGCACGCCGAGATAGGCCGCCTTTTGCGCGTTCTCGCGGATCGCCTGCAGATGCAGGCCGAAGGGCGAGCGCACGATGCGCCACATGACGAGGCCGAGACTGCCGAGCAGGCCGAGCGCGTAATAATAGAACGGCCCGGTGAGGAAGGCGGTCTTGCCGCCCGCGAACTCCATGCCGAACAGCAGCGGCCGCAGCACCCGCATGCCCTGGTCGCCGCCAGTGAGGCCGTAGAACTTGTACAGTACCGAATGAAACAGCATGCCGAAAGCCAGGGTCAGCATGCCGAAGAAGATGCGCGTGTAGCGCACGCACAGGAAGCCGACCGGGATGGCGATGATCACCGAGACGAGGATCGAGACCAGCAGGATCAGCTCGAAGGACTGCACCCCGAGCTTCGAGGTCATCACCGCCGCCGTATAGGCGCCGATGCCCAGGAACATGGCATGGCCGAAGGAAAGCAGTCCCGTATAGCCGAACAGCAGGTTGAAGCCGAGCAGGGCGATGGCGAGGGCGAAGAACGGCACCATCAGCGTCAGCGTGTAGACCGAAGCGAAGAACGGCAGGACCGCCATCGCCGCGAGGATCACCAGCAGGGCCCAGAGGCCCGAGGCCCGGGTCGCTTCCGAGGGCAGCCGCGCCAGCCGCGTGCTCTCGACCAGAGGGGGAGCGCTCATGCCATCGCCTTTCCAAACAGGCCGGCCGGACGCAGGATCAGCACCGCGATGACGACCAGATAGATCGAGAGAATTTCCGCCTCGGGCAGCGCCATGATGGCGATCGCCCGGATGAGGCCGACGATCGGCGCGCCGGCCAATGCCCCGCGCATCGAGCCGAGCCCGCCAATGACCACCACCGCGAACGCCTCGACCACGAGTTCGACCGACATTTCCAGCGACGCGGCCGAGGCCGGCACCACCAGCGCGCCGCCCACCGTGCCGAGGATGCAGCCGACCGTGAACACCGCCGCGAAGATGCGGGTGGAATTGATGCCGAGGCCCTCCGACATGTCACGGTTTTCGGCGGTGGCGCGAATGATGCGTCCGGTGCGGGTGCGCTGGAGAAACCAGCCGAGCCCGCCGGCAATGGCGATCGAGGCGGCGATGACCAGAAGATTATAGGTCGGCACCCGGATGCCGGCGATCTCGGCGGTGCCATAGGCGAGATAGGCATTGTCCAGCGTGAGCGGCGTCGGGCCCCAGATGAAGCGCATCGCGTCCTGGAACACCAGCAGCAGGCCGAAGGTCAGCAGAAGCTGATGGCTCTCGTCGCGTGCATAGACGGTGCGCAGCAGCCGCTCCACCGGCAGGCCGATCAGCCCGATGGCGATGCCGGCGAGGATCAGCACCGGCAGCACGGCGATGCCGGGAAGCCCGAGCGCCGCCGCCGCCCCGATGGCGGTGATGCCGAAATAGGCCCCGAGCGCGTAGAACGAGCCGCAGGCGAGGTTGACGATCTTCTGGACGCCAAACACCAGTTGAAGACCGGCCGCGACGAGGAAGACCACGGCGGCGTGAAACACGCCGCCAATGACCATGTCGATGAACCTATCCATGGTGCGTCCTCAGGCCGGCAGCTTCGCGGTCTTCAGCCACTCCCAGAAGTCCACGCCCGGCGGCTTCTGGAGCTGGTCGGCCGTGTAGGCGTCGACGGTGCGCAGCGTCGGGAAATCATAGGCGTTGTCGTTGGTCGACAGGCCCTGATAGAACACCTGCTCGGCGATCTTGTCGGCGCGGAACCGCCCCGGTCCGCCGAGGCTCTGCACCTCCTGCTTCGGAATCGAGTCGATGATCTCGTCGAGCTTGGGCCAGCGCCCGGTCGCCTTGGCCGCGGCTTCCGTGCCGGCCTTGTAGGCGGCGAGCGCGAAATAGGCGCGGTCGGCCTCCCAGTGCGGCGCCTCCTTGTAGCGGTCCATATAGTCGGCGACGAACGCCTTCTGCAAAGGCGAGGCGTCGGGCAGGGCGAAGTACAGCGTGTTGTGCCCGAAGATGATGTTCTCCGGCATGAAGCTTTTCTTGAGCTGGTTGATCTGCCAGCCGGCGGCGGGGAGGGCGATGTTCACGCCCTCGAACAGGCCGGCGGCGCTGCCCTGCTTCATGAACACCGGAAGGTCGGCGAACAGCATGGAGGAGAAGATGAAGTCCGGCCGGGCCGCCTTGAGCGCCGCTATGTGCGAGGTGAGGTCCATGGTGCCGACCTTCGGCCATTGCTCGGCCACCACCTCATACTGCACGCCGGCCCGGGTGAGGATCTGCCGGAAGGCTTCCCAATTGTTGCGCCCGTAGGAATAATCGGGGTTGATGCCCGCGACACGGGTGATCTTGTTGCCGAAATATTTCACCGCCAGCAGCGAGGACATCACCGCCTCGCACTCATTGTCGGTGGAGCGGAACACGTAGCGCACATCCGGCATCGCCTGCTTCACGCCGTCCTGGGTGGTGCCGTCCCACATGATGAGCAGCGCCTGCTCCTCCTCGGCGACGGGGGCGACGCCCATCGACACGCCGGTGGAGATCAGCCCCTGCACGCAGTCGACCTTTTCCTGCAGCACCAGGCGGCGGAAGCGCTCGATCGTGTCTTTCGGCGAGGTCTCCTCCTCGAAGACCAGCTCGATCGGGCGGCCGGCAATGCCGCCATCCTTGTTCATGCGCTCGGCGGCCCATTGCACCGCGCGAATGCCGCATTCGCCCACCGTGCCCATGGCGCCGGAGCGCGGGGCCAGTATGCCGATGCGGACGGGTTTCGACTGGGCGATGGCGGGCGCGAAGACGCCCGGCGAGGCGGCGGCAAGACCGGCAGCACCGATCCCCCGCAGCAGTGAGCGGCGGCTGAGATTCATCTGTTCCCTCCCTTGCGGGTCTGATGCCCGTCCTAGGTCTGACATATCATAAATATGCAAACTGAATGTCTGCAACAGCTAATTTTGATCTGGATCAATTTGTGATTGGCGCGCGTCCTTCGGCACCAGCGGCAAACCGGCATGCCGTCTCGATTTGCGCCCGCCGATCCGGTCGCCGCGATGGCGTGCGGCGGACGCATATGTGATATATGTATGACATATTTTACCATGGAGCGGCTTTACGCTGCGTCGGCGGGCCGTGCACGATGCGGCACAGCCAGGGAGGCCCCCATGATCGCCGTCATCTTCGAAGTCTGGCCCGCCGAGGGCGCACGCCAGACCTATCTCGACATCGCCGCGGCGCTGCGCGCCGATCTCATGCGGATCGACGGCTTCATCTCGGTCGAGCGGTTCCAGAGCCTCACCGATCCCGACAAGATGCTTTCGCTGTCGTTCTGGCGCGACGAGGAGGCGATCCGGCACTGGCGCAACCTGCCGAACCATCGCCGGGCGCAGGACGAGGGCCGGGGGAGCGATGGCGGCGGCGGCCTGTTCCGCGATTATCGCCTGCGCATCGCCGGGGTCGCGCGCGATTACGGTCTCGCCGCGCGGGCGCAGGCGCCGGAGGACAGCCGGCAGGCGCACACAGCCGCCGGTCTGTCGATCTGAGCCGGCGAAGGATCAGAAGATCACGACGCTGCGTATGGCCTCGCCGCGCTTCAGCGCGTCGAAGCCGGCATTGATGTCCTCCAGCGCGATCCGCCGGGTGATCAGTTCGTCCAGCATCAGGTGGCCGTCGAGATAGGCACGCGCCAGCCGCGGGAAATCGCGCGCCGGATGCGCGCCGCCATAGGAGGAGCGGCGGATGCGCTTCTCGCCCATCAGCGAACCCCAGCGCAGGGCGATGTCCTTCGCCACGTCGATCTTGCCCAGCCAGATCACCTCGCCGCCCGGCCGCACCGCTTCGGCGCTGACGCGGAACCCGGCCGGGCTGCCGGCCGATTCCAGCACGACATCGGCGCCCCGGCCCCGTGTGGCGGCCCGCGCCACCTCCGCCGCGTCCTGCCGGGCGGCGTTCACCTGCGTGGTCGCGCCCATGGTCGCGGCCAGCGCGAGTTTTTCGTCGTTGAGGTCCACCGCGATAATGTCGGCGGCCCCGGCCATCCGGGCTCCCTGCACCGCGGCAAGCCCGACCGCGCCGCAGCCAATGACCATCACCGTGTCGCCCGGCCGGATCGAGGCGACGTTCATGGCGGCGCCCACCCCGGTCATCACCCCGCAGCCGATCAGGCAGGCGCGATCGAACGGTATGTCGCGCGGCACCGGGACCGCCTGCTGTTCCGGCACGATGCAATAATCCGCGAACGCGCCGAGAAACATCAACTGGCGCACGGCCCGCCCGTCGCGCAGCCAGGCGCGTGGGGCGCCGTCGAACGCCAGCGCCTCCGCCCCCCGCGCCAGATAGCCCTCGCACAGGATGGGCAGGCGGCGCTCGCAATAGAAGCACCCGCCACAATGCGGGTTCCAGGACAGCACGACCGGGTCGCCGGGAGCGACGGCGCGCACCTGCGACCCCACCTCCTCGACCACGCCCGCCGCCTCGTGCCCGAGCACGATCGGCATGGGGTAGCGCAGGCCGCCCTCGATCACTTCGAGGTCGGTATGGCACAGCCCCGCCGCCCGGATGCGCACCCGCACATCGCCGGGGTGCAAGGGCGCGGCCGTGACGGTTTCAAGAGTGAGGGGCGCGTGCGCCTCATGCAGCACCGCGGCCCGGTAGCTCAGGCTCATCTGTCTCTCCCGGAGAAAGGTTCTCCGGCGCCGGGGGCGGCGCCGCGATGGCCGAAAGCGGTTCTAACTTCCTCATTTTCCTTCCATTGCGGGAAAGACGACGAAGCGGCTTGCCATCTAATGTAACACTGATATGTTAGATGAATGCTTGTCATAGGGCAATAGCGCGCAGCCGCGCATTCAGGCAAACCCGCTTTCGGCAAAAAGCCCGCAAGGAGGACGATATGGAACTCGCCGTCAGTTCAATGACCGAGCGCCAGAGGAAATACCGCGCCACATATCGCGAGCGCGTCGCCGGCTGGTACAATGGCTGGCTGCACATCGCGGTGATCTACACGATCGGCTTCACCGCCCTTTACGTGTATGGCTCGAACATCGCCCATGTGGCCTGGTGGGAGTGGCTCACCATTCCCGTGGTGTTCCTGTTCTGCAATTTCTTCGAATGGGCGCTGCACCGCTATGTGATGCACCGGCCCTCCCGCATCCCGCTGCTGCGCGCGGTCTATAACCGCCACACGCTGATGCATCACCAGTTCTTCACCGAAGAGGAGATGCGCTTCGCCGGTCATCATGACTGGCGCGTCACCTTCTTTCCGCCCTATGCGCTGGTGACCTTCACACTGATGTCGATCCCCGGCGCGGTGGTGCTCTCCTGGCTGATCTCGCCCAATGTCGGCTGGTTGTTCATCACCACCACGACCTCGGTCTATCTGCTCTACGAGTTCATGCACTTCACCACGCATATCGACGAGAACTGGTTCGTGCGGAACGTGCCGTTCATCAACACCAACCGGCGCCATCATGCCGCCCATCACAACCAGTCGATCATGATGGAGAGGAACATGAACCTCACCTTTCCCATCATGGACTGGGCGTTCGGCACCTCCGATCTCGATCGCGGCTTCCTCGGCCATCTCTTCAACGGCTACGACACGCGCTACGTCAAAACCGACATGCGCAAGACCTCGCGCACGCCGCGGCCCGCCGGGCCGGCGAGCGCTGGCCCGGCGGGTTCCGGCCCGATGACGCAGCAGCCCGCCGAATAGCGGCCACCCCTCCCTCGCCTCAGGAATATCGTCATGGCCGCTCTGGAACCCAACACCGTCGCCCTGGCCTGGTTCGCTCTGTTCTCGACGCTCTGCTGCGTCGGCCTGCTCATCCTGTCCGGCTCCTTTCCGCTGAATGCGCGGCGCGAACGCGGGCAGGAATCAAGCCCGACCCTGGCGCTCATCAATGGCGCGCTGATGCTGGTGCTGGCGGGCTGCACCCTCGCCTTCGGCCTGGTCGAACTGCGCGTCACCAGCGTCATCGTCGTGGCGGGCCTCGCCTTCCTGTTCGCGCCGGCCTCGTTCGAGATCTGGCCGGAACGCTGGAAGGATGGCCGCGCCGTCCTCGCCATCATGGCGTTCGCCCAACTGGGCGCCATCGTCGCGCTCTATCGGGTCGGGGGCGAGGTTCTCGCGACCCTGGTGTAAGCGCAGGGAAGGAAACGCCATGAACCAATATGACCCGTCACGTCCGGAAAGCGGAGACAGCCATGCCCACATTCGTGAAACTCGCCATCTCGCTGATCGTGATTCTTGTCGCGGCTGCGGGTTATGCCCTGCAGGCGCATCTCGGTCAGGTCGGACCGAAATATGCGGTGCTGTTCCTCGGAGCCTTCATGGTGATTGCCATGTGGCTGTTCCCCGAGGTCAGCCGCAAGGAAATCCGCAACTAGCCCAGCGCCGCTGACGCCGCGCGCCTGATATGATGCAACGGCATGGCCCGGCCTTTCGGCCGGGCTTCGTCTGAGATGCGGCGCCGTCGCGGGGGCGGCAAAAGCCCGGGCCGGCAGGGAAGGCGGCCCGTGTGAGGAAACGCCGCGTCATGTTCAATTCGGTCGGCTGAGAGGCCGGAGGACAGGCGCAGTTCTCGCTCAGAACCTGAGCGAGAACTGCGCGCTGAAGGTGTTCTGGTTGGCCTCGTCGGCGAGCTGGCCGGCATAGTTGAACTGCAACTGGGCGGTGTCGGACAATTGGTAGCCCAGCCCGAGGCCGACCACCGCCACATCCTCGGCGATCGGCACGCCCTGGATGGTGAACGGAGTGGTGCCCCCGCTGGCGAACAGCATGTCGACCGACGAGTCCGTGTCGCCAAAGGCATGCTGCCAACCCAGCGTCGCGCTTGTGGTGAGGGTATGGCCTGCCACCGTGAAGCTGGTGGCCGCACGAAGGCCAAGCGTGGTGTAGAACGTGTTCTGCGAAGGCGTGTCGACCGCGAGGGCCGAGGCCGTCGCGCCGTCTTCGCTGAAGCTGGCGCCGGAGATGTTGACATAGGCGAGGCCGATAAAGGGCTCGAAGGCATAAGCCCCTGCCGACATGTCGTAGCCGATCTCACCGAAGAGCTGGGTGGTGCCCAGCGTGTAGTCGCCGTCATTGGCCCCGTAATTGCCGGGGAAGGACACGCTGCGCGACACGGCTATGTCGTGCCAGGTGTAGGAGGCGCCGCCGCGCAGCGCGAGGGCGTCGAACTGGGCGCCGGCATAGAGACCGATGTCGTAATTGCTCATCGAGCCGGAGGAAGAGCGGGCATCCACGTCGAACGAGGTTCGGCTGTAGCCGCCGATCAGACCGAGCCTCACATTGTCGCTCACGGCCACGTCGATACCGCCGAACACGCCGCCCACCGTGCTGTCGACGGAGGCGGCATTGGCATTGCCCGAGACTTCGCCCCAACTGCCAAAGCCTTGCGCCCACAGCGTCGGGGTGAGCCCCTGGCCGAGCTGGGCGGTGGCCGGGCCCGCCGCCTGCGCGGCATAGGACAGCGCGCCGGCGGACGGGGCGGTCAGTGACTGGCGCAGGCGCGTGCCGACCGCGTCGCGCAGATAGATCGACTGCTGCTGGATCACCGTCTGGGCCGAGGCGTAAATCTCGCCGGAGAGCTGGTCGAGCGCCGGCGCCACCGCTGCTTCCGGCAGTGCGAAGATCGCCTCATAGACGGCGTTGCCCTTGCCCAGCGCCTGCGCCGCCACGGCGACATTCGCCTGGTTCGGCGTGTGGGCATAGTCGATGAAGTTGAACCCGTTATAGACCAGCGTCAGATAGACGTTCTGCGCGTCATAGGTCAGTTCCGGCGCCAGGAAGGCGAAGTCCGACGTAACCGAGCCGAAGGTGCCGGTCAGCGTGCTTGACGTGGAAAGAATGGTGATCGTGCTTGTCGAGGGATAGCGCCCGGCCGCCGCCACCACCTCGACGCCCGCCTCCGAGGACAGGGTCACCGGGCCGCTGGCGGTGATCAGATCGTGCTCGCCCGCAACCGTCACGTCCACCCGATAGACCGAGCCGGCGTTGAACGACACCGGCCCGTTCACGGTGAGCGTGCCGGGCGAATAGCCCGGCGCGACCGTGCCGCCGCTGTTCACGTTAAGCGCGCCGATGCTCGCCGTGCCGCCGAGCACGCCGCCATCGTTGAGGGTGAAGGGCGAGGCGGTGCTCGATCCCGCCACCAACTGGACGACGGTGTCCTCCACTGTCACCGCGCCGGTATAGGGCGCGGAGAACAGCACCGTGCCGCCGCCGGTGAACGTCACCGCGCCGCTGCCAGTGATCGCGCCGGTGAAGGCATAGGTGTCGGAGCGGTTGAACACGAGGCTGGCATTGTTCACCACGTCGCCGACGATCGAGCCGGCCGTGCCGCCATCGCCGATCTGCAGCGTGCCCGCGGAGATGGTCGTCACGCCGGTGAAGGTGTTGGTGCCGGTCAGGATCAGCAGCCCGTCGCCGGTCTTGGTCAGACCGCTCTCCCCCGAGATCACCCCCGAAAGGGTCAGCGTCTGCGCCGCGTCGACCTCGAGCGTTCCCGCCGTGGAGGCGGTGCCCTCCAGCACCACCGACCGGCCGAGGGTGAAGCTGCCGCTCGCGCGGAACGTGCCTGCCTCGCCGATGGTCAGCCCGCCGCTGCCGATAGCGCTGACCGCGTCCACCCGCAGCGTCCCACCCGTAATGGTGGTGCCACCGGAATAGGTGTTGGCGCCGGTCAGGTAAAGCGTTCCGCTGCCCGCCTGCACCAGCGCGCCGCTGCCGGAGATCTCTCCCGCCATGGTGACGGCGTCGCTGCGGTTGAACGCCAGCACACCATCATTGAGCACATCCCCGAGGATCGACCCGGAGACGCCGCCATCGCCGATCTGCAGCGCGCCGGCGGAAATGACGGTGCCGCCGGTATAGCTATTGGCGCCGGTCAGGATCAGCGTGCCGTAATCGGCCTTTTCGATACCGTGCGTGCCGGTGAGCACGGAGCCGATGGTGGCAACCGTCGACGCCCCCGCCTGCGTGCCGTCGCCGACGCGGATCGTCGCCCGGCTGTCGCCGGTGAGCGCCAGCGCGCCGCCGCTCACCACATAGCCGCTGTCCACAAACTGCAGGCCGGTCGCCGACACCTGACCGTCGGTATTGTCGATTGTCACCGTGCCGGAAGTTGACTGGAACACGGCGAACCCGCCGTTCCATGCCCGCGGAATGGTGCCGGAGGCGTTGATCCAGTTGGTCTGCGCCCCCGCGGTCCAGGTGCCGGTTCCGCCGAGGACGCTCTGCGTCGCGGTGGTGTTGGAGCCGTTCCAGAACAGGATCGGGCTGTTCGGGTCTTCGACATAGAGGTTCACCTGCCCCGCCACCGAGGTCTGCACCCCGCCGTCAAGGTCATCCGAAATGGCTCCAACCTCCATGCCATTGTCGGTCAGCGTGCCGGTGTAGTTGACAATGCGGTAGATGCCGATGCCGAAGCCCCCCGCCGGCGTCACGTTCAGCGTGCCGTCCAGCGTCACGTCGCCGTTCACGGTGAAGACGCCGCCGCTTGTGGTGGAGCCCAGGGTGACATTCATGGAAGCGCCCGACTGCATGTCCAGCGCGCCCATGGTGAGGCCGGTGGGCTGGACGCCGGCGAGGGTGCCTCCGTCAAGCACATGCACCGTCTGCGTCACGGTTCCGGAACCGGCCAGCGTCGCGGCATCGTAGACATAGATGTCGCCCGCGACGCTGCCGTCTACGACGAGCGTGCCGCCGTTCACATTCGTGTCGCCGGTATAGGTGTTGGCGCCGCTGAGCGTCAGCGTGCCGGTGCCGTCCTTGTCGAGGCCGCCCGTGCCCTCCAGCACACCCGAGAAGCTCGTCGAACTGTTGTCGGACCCCGTTGCGAGGCGCGTCCCCTCCAGCGTGACCGTCCCGGCGCCGGCAAGCGAGCCGACCGTCTCCGTGCCGGAAGGCCGAAGGATCAGGCTCGCCCCTGCCGCCACGCTCACCGCGCTGGTGTCGCCCAGCGCGCTGCCACCTTCCGCGATCAGCGTGCCGGCGCTCACATTGGTCGCGCCGCTGGCGCTGTTCGTGCCGGAGATGACCAGCGTGCCCGTCCCGGTCTTGTCCAACGCGCCGGTCCCGGTGATCGCGCCCGTCAGGGTCAGCGTCTTGCTGTCGTCCACCTCGAACGTACCGCCGCCGACATCCGAAACCGGCGTCAGGGAGATGGCGGAGCCATAGGTGAAGGTGTCGCTGGCGCGCAGCGTGCCCTCGCCCTCAAGCGACAGCGTCCCGCTCCCCAGAGCGTCCGCCGCCGTCACCTGGATCGCGCCGCCGGAGATGGTGGTGGGGCCGGTCAAGCTGTTGGTGCCGGTCAGGGTGAGCGTGCCGTCACCCGTCTTGGTCAGGCAGCCCGGCCCCGTCATGCTGCCGCTGAAGGTGGAACTGGTGCCGTCCCCACCCGCGGTCAGGCAGTGGCCGTTGAGGCCGACGGACCCGTCACCGGCGAGGGAGCCGACCGTCTCGTCCGCATCCGTCAGCAACAGGCTCGCCTCGCCGGCCACGGTGAGCCGTGCCGTGTCCGAGAGCGAGGTGCCGCCTCCGATCTGCAGCGTCCCGGCATCCACATTGGTGGCACCCGAGAAGGTGTTCGCCCCGGTCAGCACCAGCGTGCCGGTGCCGGTCTTGGTCAGCGCGCCGGTGCCGGAGATCTCACCCGACACGGTGAGGGTCTTGGTCGGATCGACCGAGAGGGTTCCCCCGCCGGTCCCCTCGACAGGGGTCAGCGAGATGGCGCTGGCCCATGTGAAGCTGTCGCTCGCCTGAAATGTGCCGCCCCCCACAAGCGCCAGTGCGCCGGTGCCCAGCGCGCTGGCCGCGGAGGCTTGCACCGTTCCGCCGGAGACCGTAGTGCCGCCGCCATAGGTGTTCACCCCGGTCAGGGTGAGCGTGCCCTCGCCGGTCTTGGTCAGGCAGCCGGAGCCCGAGATGGCACCGGAGAAGGACGAGGTGGACCCGTCGCCGCCGCTCGTCAGGCAGTAGCCGTTCAGCGCGATGTCGCCCGCGCCGGCGAGAGAGCCGACCGTCTCGTCGGCGTTCACCAGTTCCAGCGTGGCGCCGGAGGCCACCGTCAGCCGTGCACCATCCGCCAGCGAGGCGCCGCCCATGAGGGCGAGGCCGCCGGCCGAGACGGTGGTCGCGCCGGTGAAGCTATTGGCGCCCGAGAGTGTCAGCGTGCCACTGCCGGCCTTTTCCAGCGTGCCCGTGCCGGAAATCGCCCCCGCGAAGCTGGTGGCGTCGGAGCGGTTGAAGACAAGCGCCCCGTTGTTCAGCACGTCGCCGGCGAGGGTTCCGCTTGTGCCGCCATCGCCCACCTCAAGCGTGCCGGCCGAAATGGTAGTGCCGCCCGTATAGGTGTTGGTCCCGGTCAGTGTCAGCGTGCCGGTACCGGCTTGCACCAGCGCGCCGGCGCCGGAAATATCGCCGTCGAACGAGACCGCGTCGGTCCGGTTGAACGACAATGACGCTAACGCCGCTACCGAGACATTGCCCCCGATCGAGCCGCTGGTGCCGCCATTGCCGATCTGCAGCGTGCCCTGCGTGACCGTGGTATCGCCGGAATAAGTGTTCGCGCCGGTCAGAACCAGTGTTCCGAGATCGGTCTTCTCGAGGCCCGTTGTGCCCTCGATCACGGAGCCGATCGTCGCCACATAGCTCGCGCCGGCCGCGCTGCCGTCGCCCACCCGTATCTGCGTCTGGCCGGTGGTCGAGGCGAGGGTGATCGTCCCGCTATCCACGGTATAGCCGTCCACCATGAACTGCATGCCGGTGGTGGCGACGGTGCCCGAGACGGTGACATCCCCCGCCGTGCCGGCGAACACCGCAAATTGGCTGTTCCAGGCCCGCGACTGGTTGAGCGGCGATGTCAGCCAGTTGAGGTCCGAGGGGCTCGCCGACCATGTGCCGCTGCCGCCCTGGATGGTGCCGTCCGGCGTCGTCGTCGTGCCGTTCCAGTACAGCATCTCGCCGGAGAGCACCGTCAGGTTCACCTGGTTCGGCACCACCTCGATGGTGTAGGCGAAGTCGGTCGGTGTGGTGCCCAGCACCAGACCGTCATCCGAGGTCAGCGTCGTGTAGTCGATCAGCCGGTAGACGCCGAGCGCCATCGACCCGCCATCGGTCACGTTCAGCACGCCGTCCAGCGCCAGCGTATCGGCCGAGAACACCGCATTTCCGGTGTTGGAGCCCAGCGTCACATTGACGTTGGCGCTCTCCGCCAGCGTCAGCGAGGTCATGGACAGGCCATAGGCGCCCGCCGTCGTCACCGGCACCGCCGCCAGCGTGCCGCCATTCTCGACGCTCACCGCCCCGGTGATCGCCGCCCCCGATGTGCCGGAGGTCTCGCCCTGCAGCGTTCCCCCGGACTTGACGGTGACATTGCTGGTCAGCGACACGCCGTTGAGGATTTCCAGCGTGCCGGCCTCGACCGTGGTTCCCGCCGCCGCGCTGTTGCTTCCCACCAGCGTCAGCTTGCCGGCGCCCTTCTGCACCAGGGCCCCCGACCCGGTGATGGCGCCGGCCGCGACAATGTCGTCCGAGCGGTTGAACGCCACCGTGCCGCTATTGGCGATCGCCCCCACGACCGCGCCGGTGACGCCGCCATTGCCGATCTCAAGCGTGCCGGCCGACACCGTCGTCCCGCCGGCATAGCTGTTGTCGGCTGTCAGCGTGAGCGTGCCGAGCCCGGCCTTGGTGAGCTCGCCCGCCCCGCCGAGCACGCTGGCAATGCCGATGTCGAAGCCATTGGTGTCGATTGTGCCGCCCCCGGCCGCGAACGTGATGTCTCCCGCGGCAAAGCCGGAGAGATAGTCCGCCATGTCGGCGGAGGCGCGCAGCGTGCCGTCATCGACGGTGATCACCGCGCTGGCGGCCTCACTGTCCTTGACGATCTGACCGGCAATGACCGCGCCGCCATCCGTGACCGCAAGGGTGGCGTCACTGCCATACTCGCCCATATAGATGCCCGCGGTGCCGACGTCGAAGATCGACCCTTCGCCGGTTATCGTCGCGATGCCGAAATGCTCCGAATTGTTGCCGAGATAAAGATCGCCGCTCAGGATCGCTCCGCCATCGGCGACCGTGACGGTGCCGTCACCGTAATAGCCGGCGTAGAATTCGGCGCCACCGGTGTCGAGCTTCGAACCCGCGCCCGTGACCGTCACCTCGCCGCGCGAGGCGTCGTAGACGCCGAGAGTCACAGTCCCGCTGTCGACCGTTCCGCCGTCGGAGACGGTGAGCGCGCCCGAGGTGTCGTCGTAGGAATAGCCGATCTGCAAGTCGAAGCCGTTCAGGGTCCAGTTCGAGTTGGCCCCGGTGACGGTCACGGAGGATTCATACTCCCCGTAGCTGCCACTATAGATGCCGATATAGCCCCACCCCGTCGAGAGCTTCGCCCCATTCGAAATCGTAACCGTGCCGCCATTGTAATAGCCGACATCGAATTCGCCGGTTCCAAGATCCAGGGAGGAGTCCGGCCCGGTAATGGTCAGCGTGCCTGTCGCGCCATCGCCTTCGTCGAAATAGCCGATCACCGCATTGCTGGCGGTCACCTTGGCGCCACCGGAGATTTCCATCGTGCCGGTGCCGTAATAGCCGACAGAGAGCTGGCTGCTGATATCCCAGCGCGTGTCGGCTCCGGTGACGGTGACCTGGCCGACCGATCCGACGTCATAAGCGACAGCACCCCAGCCGGAGGTCAGAACCGCGCCGTCGGCTATGGTGAACTCTCCGGTTCCCTTGTCGCCCACGATCACGCCGGAACTGCCCAGAGCAAGGCTCGTTCCGACGCCCGTCAGAGTCGCCGCGCCGGAAGTGTCGAATGCACGGCCGACATAGAAGGTCTCTGCCGTCGACGTTCCGCCTGCGAAAACGAGCGAGCCGGCGGAGACCACCGTGTCGCCGGTCATGGCGTTGTCGCCCGTCAGGGTCAGCGTGCCCATGCCGGCCTTGACCAGTCCCGCCGAGCCGCTGAGGTCGGAGGCGATGCTGGCGGCGATGCCGGCCGAGCCGGGCGTCGCGTCGCCGACCGTGAGGACCGGCGCCTGCCCGTTGAAGCTGACGAGGGAGATGTCGCCTCCGGTGAGGCTATAGCCGGAGGTGAGGAAGTGCATCCCCGCCACCTCGGGAGTCGTCGCCCCGCTCACCGTCACCGTTCCGGCGGCTCCGGCGAAGATGGCGACGCTGCCCTGCGTCCAGGCATTGGTCGCCGCGCCGGTCTCGTCGGTCCAGTTGATGTTGGCGTTGGTGACGATCCAGTCGCCATCGCCGCCCTGTACGCTTGAACCGGTAGTAACGGTCGAGCCGTTCCACCATTGGGCGGCGGCGACCAGCAGGTTCACCTGCCCGGAGGTCGCGTAATCGAGCGCTGTCAGCGAATATTGCTGCGTCGTTCCCAGTACCAGGCCGCTATTGGTGATTTGGCCGCCAAAGTCGAACAGGCGATAGGTGCCGGAGGCATAGCCGTCGCGTTGCAGGAGATTCAGCGTGCCGCTCAGGATCAGGTCGCCATTGCCGGTCGACAGGGCTGCCGTGGTCGAAGGCGCCCCCAGGCCGATATTGATGACCGAGGAACCCTGCATGAGCAGGCTGCCGACGCTCAGGTGACTGGTGCCGTCCGCTTCCATCTGCAGCGTCGCGCCGCTTTCCACCGTCATGCCCAGCGTGGAGCCGCCGGTCGCCCCGGATTCCGCCACGAAGGCGGCCCCGGACTTGACGACGATGGTGCCTGCCACGCTCGCCGCGCCGCTGAACTGGAGCGTGCCGGCCGATACCGCGACCTCGCCCTCGATCGAATTGGACCGGGAGAGCACGAGCGTGCCCTCGCCCGTCTTCTCAAAGCCCGTGCCGCCGGTCAGCAGGCTGTTGATCGTCGCCGTTCCCTCAGCGACCGAAATCTCGGGGACATAGCCGTCGGCCAGCGCCACCAATCGGATGGCGTTGGCGGGCGTGGCCCCGTCCACGACATAGCCCGAGGTGAGAAATTCGATGCCGGCCACCTGCGGGTTGGTCGTACCGGCGATCGTCACCGTGCCGGAGCTGCCGCCGAAGATGGCAAGGCCGCCCTGGCCCCAGGCATCGGCGGCGCTGCCATCGGCGGAGGTCCAGTTCGTGGTCCCCGCCTGGACATTCCAGGTGCCGGTGCCGCCATCGACGTCCGAACCGCCCGTCGTGTTGGAGCCGTTCCACCACTGGCCGAGCGCGACGACGAGGTTCACCTCATTGGCGGTCGAGGTGTCGATGGCATAGAGCGAGTGGGCCGGCGCCGTCACCTCCATGCCGTCATCGGTGAGCGTACCGGTGAAATCAATCAGCCGGTAGGTACCCGAGGCGAAGCCCGAACCCGCATTCACCTGCAATGTGCCGTCGAGGGTCACATCGCCATTCGAATAGATCGCATTGTTGGCGGTCGGGGCCTCCGCGAGAAATGTGAAGGTCGAGGTCGCGCCGAACTCCACCGCCCCCACAGTGAAGCCGATGCCGCTGACCACCGACAGCGTGGCCCCGCTCTCGACCGAAACTGTTCCGGAGGCGACGCCGCCACCAAGCAGCGTGGCGCCGGACTTCACCGCCACGTCGCCGCCCAGGCTGCCCGTGAGGTCCAATGTCCCCTCGGAGACCGTCGTCAGGCCCGTCAGGCCGGTATTGCTGGAGCCGAGGATCATCGTGCCGGAGCCCTTCTTCTCCAGCGTCCCGGATCCTGAAATCCCCCCCGAATAGGTGAAGTCGTCGGAGCGGTTGAACACCAAGGCGCCCGTCGTCAGGCCGGAACCCGTGTCGACGTCCCCGATGTTTCCGCTCGTGCCGCCGTCGCCGATCTGCAGCACGCCACCCAGGACCGTGGTTCCCGCGGTGAAGCTGGTGCTGTTGTCCCCGGTCAGCGTGAATGTTCCGGTTCCCGTCTTGACGAGGCTCAGGACGGAACTCCCGCCGGCCTCGATCAGCGAACCGGAGAAGGTGGTGCTCGCATTGTTTCCGCCGGTGGTGAGCACATAGGCCCCATCGGCGGCAAGCACATCGCCTGAGCCGGCGAGCGAACCGATGGTTTCAGAGTCCCGCAGGACCAGTTCCGCCCCGGCATCGACCGTCACCGCGACGCTGTCGGCGATCGCCGACCCGTTCTGGAGGAACAGCTTGCCCGCCTCGACATGAACGGGCCCGGTGAAGGTGTTGGTGCCGGTGAGAAACTGATTGAGACCGCCGACCTTGGTCAGGCCGCCCGTGCCGGTGATCGTGCCGGCAAATGTTCCGGTGGCCGTGTCGGCCCCGACCGTCAGCGTGTTGTCGTTGAGCTTTATCGTCCCGCCGGCACCGTTCACATTGGCGAGGCTCTGCGAACCGTCGACCAGCTCCAGCGTGGCCCCGGTCGACAGGTTCAGCTCCGTCGTGCCCGCCAGCGCCGAGCCGCCGGACAGCACCATCGTTCCGGCGGATACGGTGACGACGCCGGTGAAGGAGCTCGCTCCATCGAGCGTCAGCGTGCCGGTGCCGGCCTTCTCGAAGGAGCCGATGCCGGCGATCTCGCCGGAGAATGTGGTCGAACTGTCGTCGCCGCCAGCGGTGATCTGGCTGACATTGGCCAGCGTCACCGTCCCGGCTCCCGCCAGCGAGCCGATGGTTTCGTTCGCGTTCAGCGTCAGGCTGGCGCCGCTCGCCACCGTCACGGCACTGGAGTCGCCGATCGCCGATCCGCCGGACACCACCACGGCGCCCGAATTGATGGAGGTCGCGCCGGAATAGGTGTTGCTGCCGGACAGGGTGAGCGTGCCCGAACCGGAGACGGTCAGCGCGCCCGCGCCGGAAATCGCCCCGGACAAGGTCTGGGCGGCAGAAGAGCCGTAATCGAAGGTGGTGCCGGAGGCGAGGGACAGGTCGCCGGCATAGCTGCCCGCCCCGAGGCTGCCGGCCGAGGCGATCTGCAGCGTGCCGGCCGAGATCGCCGTGTCGCCGGTATAGGTGTTCACGCCCGACAGGATCAGCGTGCCGTCGCCGGTCTTCTCCAGCCCGTCGCTGCCCGCCAGCACGGAGGAGATGGTCGCGAGCGAACCGGTCCCGTCCACATCCACCTTCGGTGCCGATGAGCTGTTCGCCAGCGTCAGCGTGTCCCCGCCGATCTCATAGCCGGAGGTGAGGAATGTCAGCCCCTTGGCTCCGACCGCGCCCGAGGAGGCGTCGATGGTCACCGTGCCCGCCGTGCCGGAGAAGATGGCAGCTTTGGTCGCATCCGACGCCACATGGGTGGTTCCGTCGGCATTGGTCCAGTTCAGCGTGCTGGAATCCGCGGTCCAGGTGCCGTTTCCACCCACAAGCGGGCCGCTGCCGGAGACGGTCGTGCCGTTCCAGTACAGGCCGCCACCCGCAGCAACGGTCAAAAGAACCTGGCCGCTCACCGAGGTCGTATCGACGGTGTAATCGTAATCCGACGGCGCGGTACCAATGGAGAGCGTTCCCGAAACCGAGCTGGTATAGGTGATGAGAAGATAGGAGCCTTCGGTCATCGAGCCGCCGTCGGTGATGTTCAGCGTCCCGCCAAGCGTGAGAGTGCCGCCTCCAGGGGCACCTGCTGCGTTTATAACGATGAGCGGATCCGTGGTGCTGGGCGAGCTCAGCGTAATGTCGAGATACGAGCCGCTTTTCAGCGTCAGATTGCCCTCGAGCGTTTCCAGGGCCGGCGCACCGCCCATGGGGCGGCTGACAGTCAGATGGCCCCCGGCCTCGATAACAATACTTCCCACCACATCCCCAACCTGTGCAGTAGAGGCGAGTGTCGCTCCACTGTACACGGTCACATTACCTGGGATTGTGCCTGCATTGTCTGCCGTTCCGATTTGAAGCGTACCGCCCAGCACACTCCATTCCGTGAGGTTACTGGATCCCGCTCCGCGGGCCGTACCGGTCACCGCCCAGGTCTCGCTCGCATCCACAGTGAAGTATTTGAAGTTCTCGAATACGACACTCTCCAAACTGCCCGAGCCGACATCGATCTGAGCCAGATCGAACCTGCCGCCCACGCCGGCCAAGGTGAGAGTGTTGGTGGCTGAGGGAGCAGTCGAACCAATGACATCGCCGGAGATCGTCGCATAGGTTGATCCCGATGCGTTTCCGTTACCCTCGAGCGTCAGAATGTTGGTTGTGCCGGCGAATTCGATCGCATTTGCTACCGACACACCATCGCTGGCAAGCCCGCCGATCACGGCCGCAGTGCTGGCGAGCGTCAACGTTGCATCGCCCGCTACGGAGAGACCGACACCACCGTAACCGGAGTATAAGAGTTCCGTGCTACCGCCCGAGACATATCCGGCGATTGTTCCGGTTGCTGACCCGTTGAACACAAGTCCAGCACCTGCGTCCACCCAGCCGGAACCCAACCCAGCATTCCCGCCGATAATGTTGACGCCGGTGCCCATATCGACTGAGACATCGGAGGTGAAATACAGGCCGATGCCGCCGCTGCCGCCGGATCCCCGGTTGCCGTTTGAATCGCCGGCGGAGCCACCATTACCACCCTGAATGGTCACGGAGATGGCCGACCAGTCATAGGGTCCACTGCCTGTGATGACGGCGCCCCAGCCACCGGCGCCGCCGCCGCCGCTGGCGTAGCCCTCATTCATATCACTGCCGCTGTCGCCGCCATCGCCGCCCTTTATAAGGCTGTCCGTAGGCAGCACGCTGCCGACATAGCCGTGAGCGCCGCCGCCGCCGCCACCGCTTCCAGAACCGACATCATCCTGACCTCGTCCGCCACTCGCGCCAGCCGTGGCGCCCCCTGCGCCGCCGGCGGCAGACCCGGCAGAACCACCCGCTCCGCCGGTGGCGCCCGCGCCACCGCCGCCGCCACCCGTCCCCGAGCCGCCATCCTGGCCGGCCGAGGTCGCCGAGTCCGTGCCGCCCGAGGCCCCGGTCCCCGAGGAGCCCCCGTCAGCAAAAGCAGGTGGCGCCATCATGAAGGAGAGGGCCAGAACAGGCACCAGCGCCGAGCTCAGCAACAACCCCCGGCGCAGGGTGCGCGGCGGCCGCGCGAGGGAGCTGGCGTCGAAGTCCTTGCGAGATGCTGCGCTGCGCATGATTGCCTAAGTCCCGGATTTCAAAAAAGTGTTGTTTGTCAATGCAAATGTGCCTAGATGCGCCGTTTCGACGGACGCGCCTCGCACGCGCCCCCATGCCCGTCCGCGACAGTGGCGCTCTCGCGGCACGCGGTCGCCGGGCGCCGGCCTGCCGCCATCGCCGCCCGCGACGCCGGCCAAAGGGGGGTGGCGTAGCGACACATTTTTGCCCGCAGGGCCCGCGCCCAAGCAGGAGAGGCAGCGACGCTGCGGTTCAAAGACCCGCCTCGAAACGGCATGATGGCGCGCCGACGCGCAACAGCGCCCGGAAAGGCGGCCGCTGCCGGCGCAGCCGCGTTACGCCCGAACCACCCGGAGGCGGCGCGCTTTCCCGCACCGCCGGAGCCTGCGGCGGTGTCGGGTTTACGTTCGGCCATTTTCAGAAATTGTGCAGGATGGTCACAACCTGAGGACGCAAGGGCCAGCGCCGCAAGGCCGCGCGCAGACCCTCGACCGGCCGGCCGCGTCGGCTCGCACGCACCAGCCCTCCCGGCAGTCACGTCCTGCATCCGCAATCATCCCAAGCCCAGCCGCCATGTCGGCGTGATCCCGAGCGGAACGTGCGCGAGGAAGGGGACAGCGCGATATGCGGATTGCGCAGGGGGTATCTGGATTGCGCAACCGCAGGTGCCAAAATTACCCTTGTCGCAAATTTACAACAGGGAGAAGGCGGGGCGGGAGAACGAGCCGGGGAGCGGGGAGGCGGCGCGAGAATGAAGAGCCGTTCAGTGGAACGGCGCCAGATGGGTGATCTGACTCCCTCTCGTTAGACCAGCCGAATCCGCTTCGCTTCAAAGGGCCCCAGAGCGCTTTCGAGCGAAGTGGGCAGTTTCCGTGAAGCGGCGAAATGATCTAGCCGCCGCTGCCGCGCGCGGCGGCGAGAGTGGCGGCGGGGTACTCGCCGAACCGCTCCCGGTAGTGGCGGGAAAAGTCCCCCGGGTTGGAAAAGCAGAAGGCATGCGCGGCCGTGGTGACATTGTCCTCGCCACCTCCCGCCAGCAGCAGAGCCCGTGCCGCGTTCAGGCGTTCATTGCGGATCCATGTGACGGGCGAGCAGCCGAACCGCTTTTGAAAGGCGTATTGAAGGGTGCGGGCCGACAGCCCGCTGACAGCTTCGAGGTCGGTCAGGGTGATGCGTCGGCCCAGATTGGCCAGGACATAGTCACAGGCGCGCTCCACCCGCTTGTCCGCGATCGCCGGTTGGAACCTGTCCCCGCTTTCGCCGAAAAGCCGGTCGCGCAGCAGCATGCCGCAGACCGCGCGATAGAAAATCTCGTCGACGCCCACTCGGGCCGCCATGCCGCCGGAGAGATGGCAGGCCTCCAGAAGGGTGCAGGCGCCGCGCAGCATCAGGTCGAAATTCACCGCTCCGGCCATGAGCGGCATGACGGTCGGCGCGCTCAGATCGACCTTGATGTCGTCCTGCCCCAGCATGGCGCCTGCCGTCTGCCGCAGGCGGTGGCGGTCGAGCCCCGCCACCAGGATGGAGCGATGGCTCCCCTCGCCGATCCGCTCCCCCTCGGGGGCCAGCAGCACATTGGTCCTGACATGGCACTGGACCAGTTTGCCATTCACCGTGGAGTGGATCGAGCCGCCATCCACCGGCATGAAGAACGACAATTCGTCCGATTCGACCCGTGTGCGGATCGGCGAATGCGACAAAGCGGTGAGCTTCAGCCCGTTCACGGTCACGGAGGATTGCTGGTTGGCGAAATGCGACGCATCGCCGATGGCGTCATATTCCGCGCTCCAGCCGAGCAGGCGCTGAACCTGCTCCTGCATCGACTGCAGCGACAGCGACTGCACTTTCATACGGTTGCCGAAAGCGAGCGGACGCAGGGGCGGGGCAGTCTTCGGCATTGCCGGTTTTCCATATGCGCTGACAAACAGGACGACCGGTGGTTCCGGATAGGCACGGTAGCGCCCAGGAACCCGACGAGGCCGGCAGGCAACGGCGTTCCGCGTGCTGCAGGAAGCGTTGCACGGGACAGGCCCACGGGAAGGGCTGACAAGACATTACAGGAAGGAGATTTACCGACTTTACATAGGGTTGTCCCGGATTCAACTGGTTTGCGGCGGCCCGCAGCTCCGGGCCGTGCGCGGGGACCGGATCCCTGCCCCTTGCTCGACCGGCGGAAGCCGTGAGTCGCAAAAGGGAGCCCGGCTCGATCACCCCTCCCGCAGCCTGTAGCCGACACCCGGTTCGGTGATGATGAAGCGCGGGTTGGCGGCGTCGTCGCCGAGCTTGTCGCGGATATGGCCGATGGCGATGCGCAGATAATGCGTGTCGTTGACATGTGCCGGACCCCACACCGTGGTGAGAAACTGGCCATGCGAGACGAGCCGGCCGGGGTGGCGCGCGAGCAAGGCGAGCACGTCGAATTCCTTGCGGGTCAGCTTCACCTCCCGCCCGTCCGCACGCACCGTGCGATTGGCGAGATTGATGCTGAGCGGGCCGAGAACATGTTCGACCGGCTCGCTGCCCCGGTCGAGCCGCGAGCGCAACAGCGCCCGCAGCCGGGCCAGCAATTCACCCACCGCGAAAGGCTTGGTGACATAATCATCGGCGCCGGCGTCCAGCGCCGCGATCTTCTCGGTTTCCCGATCGCGCACCGACAGCACGAGGATCGGCACGCGCGACCATTCGCGGATCGCGGCGATCACCGCCTTGCCGTCCATATCCGGCAGGCCGAGATCGAGCACGATGCCGTCCGGCGCCGAAGTGGCGGCAAGTTCGATGCCCTGCCGGCCGCGCTCCGCCTCCGTCACCTCATGCCCGCCGCTGGCGAGGGCGATGCGCAGGAAGCGGCGGATCGGCGCGTCGTCTTCGATCACCAGAAGGCGGGTGCGGGGAGCTTGAAGATCGTTCATGTTCCGTCGTCGGTCGGCGGCGCGGCCAGGGGAAGCCGCAGCGCGATGGTGGCGCCCCGACCGTTCGGCCCCGCGATCGCGCGGGCCGTGCCACCGTGAGCCTCCACCAGTCCGCGCACAATGGCAAGGCCGAGCCCGGTGCCGGCCGGACGCCCATCGCCTTCAGTGACACGGTGGAAAAGATCGAACACCTTTTCCCGGTCGACGGGAGGAATGCCCGGCCCCTCGTCGCTCACCCGCACCTCTGCCTCGGCGCCGTCCACCCGGGCGGCAAGGGTGATGGCGGTGCCGGCAGGGGCGTATTTGGCGGCGTTCTCGATGAGATTGGTCAGCGCCTGACCGATCAGCACAGGGTCGACATCGAGCATCGGCAGATCGCGCGGCAGGGCGATGTCGAGCCGATGGAAGGCGAGGGTGCGGGCAAGGTCCGCGCGCACGCGGCCGATGATCTCGGCCAGTTCCACCGGCGCGCGGCGCGGCTTCAGCGCGCCATGGCCCAGCCGCGTCATGTCGAGCAGGTTCTGCACATAGCGGTCGAGCCGCCGGGCTTCGTCCAGGGCGGTGCCGGCGAGTTCGCTGCGGTCCTCGCGGCTGAGCGCGCCGCTGTCCTCGGCCAGCGCGGATACTGCGCCGATGACGGTGGCGAGCGGGGTGCGCAGATCGTGGCTCACCGAATTGAGCAGCGCCCCGCGCAGCCTCTCGCTCTCGCCCGAGACGCGGGCGTCGGCGAGCGCTTCGGCGAGGCGCACCCGCTCCACCGCCACGGCGACCTGATCCTCCACCGCCAGCAGCAGCCGGCGGGTTTCCGGGTCGAGGCTGCGGCTGCGGTCGCGGAAGCGCACGCCGATGACGCCCAGCATGGTCTCCCCGGCGGCGAGCGGCACGAACAGCCACTCGCTCATCGGCAAGGTGGCGGTGCCGGCGCCGGCGGGATCGTTGCGCTCGAACGCCCAGCGGGCCGCGCCTTCGGCGCGGGCATCGAGGTCTTCTATGGTGGGATGGCCCTGCACCTGCTCCAGCGCGCCGGAGGGGCCGGGCATGAGGATCAGCGACTGGCAGTCGAGCGTGGCGGCGATGTGGTAGGCGCCGGCCCACAGCACGTCGTCGGCCTTGCCGGCGGAGGCGATCTTGCGGGCGAAATCGTACAGCGTCTCGGTACGGCGCTGCGCCAGCCGCATGCTTTCCACCTGGGCCTTCAGCCGGCCGGCGAGGGTTCCGGTGAACACCGCGCCGACGAGGAAGACGAGGATGGAGACGATATCCTCGGGATTGGAGACGGCGAGCGTATAGTAGGGTTCGGTGTAGAGCAGATTATAGGCGAGCGAGCCGAGCACGGCGGCGGCCATGGAGGGACCGAGCCCGCACTTCGCCCCGACCACCAGAACGGCGGTGAGATAGATGGCGGAAACGGCGCCGCCGGGAATGGCATCCCACACGCCGACCGGCCAGGCGAGCAGGCTCGCCGCCGCCACCGCGCCCGCTGCCGCGCCATAGCCGCGCCAGTCCGCCGTCACAGGCCCGCGGAAGGTCTGGCGGCGATAAGCGGGGGTGGGATCGGTGACGACGGTGATCTCGAAAGCCGTCGCGGCGTCGAGCAGACGGTCGGCCACCGGTTCGCGCAGCGGCCCCGCCACCTTGCGCCACCAGGTGCCGTGGCCGCGCGGGCGGCCGATCATGAGGCGCGAGACATTGCGGCTGCGGGCGAAGCGCAGCAACTCGGCGACCGCGTCGGATTCGGCGTGGAGGGTGACGGTCTCCGCCCCCAGCGTCTCGGCGAGGCGCAGCGCGTCGAGCGTCGCGGCGCGGGCTTCCGCCGGCAGGGTTTCATGACGCGGGGTGACGACGGTGGCGACGATCCACGGCAGGCGGGCGCGATCGGCCATGCGCCGCCCCGCCCGCACCAGCGCCTTCGCTACCGGCGCCTCGTTGACGCAGACCAGCAGGCGCTCCTGCGTCGGCCACGGTCCGCTGACGGCATTGGCCCGCATATAGGCCAGCATTTCCGCGTCCACCCGGCTCGCGGCGGTGCGCAGCGCGAGTTCCCGCAGGGCGGTGAGATTGCCGCGCGAAAAGAAGTTCTCCAGCGCCCGCCCCACCTGCTGCGGCACATAGACCTTGCCGTCCTTCAGCCGTTTGATCAGTTCGTCCGGCGGCAGGTCGATAAGTTCGATGCCGTCGGCGCGCTGCAGCACGTGATCGGGCACGGTTTCCGTCACCCGCACCCCGGTGATGCGCGAGACGATGTCGTTGAGGCTCTCAATGTGCTGGATGTTGAGCGTCGTCGTCACGTCGATGCCGGCGTCGAGAACCTCCAGCACGTCTTGCCAGCGCTTGGGATGGCGCGAGCCGGGGGCGTTGGTGTGGGCCAGTTCGTCGATCAGGGCGAGGGCGGGGCGGCGGGCGATCAGCGCGTCGAGGTCGAGTTCGCTCAGCGCCTGTCCGCGGTACTCAACCGGGCGGCGCGGCAATTGCTCCAGCGTGCGCAGCAGCGCGGCGGTTTCCGCGCGGCCATGGGTTTCCACCAGCGCCACCACGACGTCGAGCCCGGCAAGCTGGGCCGCGCGGGCCTCTTCGAGCATGGCGAAGGTCTTGCCGACGCCGGGAGAGGCGCCGAGGAAGATTTTCAGCCGTCCCGGCGCCCCCCGGCCGCGCGCTTCCGTGCGCGCCTCCTCCAGGAAGGCTTCGGGGGCAGGGCGCTCCTCATGCGGGGTGGGCATCGCGTCACGCAGGGTCGGTTAGCGCTGCAGCGCGTCGAGGGAGAGATTGAGCGCCAGAACATTGACGCGCGGCTCGCCCAAGAGGCTGAAGCTGCGGCCCATGGTAGAGCGGTTCACCAGCGCGCGCACCTCGTCTTCCGGCAGGCCCCGGGCGCGGGCGACGCGGCTGACCTGCAGCGCAGCGGCGGCGGGCGAGATGTCGGGGTCGAGGCCGGAGGCGGAGGCGGTGACGAGATCGGCCGGCAGCGGCCAGCCGCCAAGCGCCGCGGCCCGCTCCTTCACCGCCTGGGCGAGCGCGGCCGAGCTGGGGCCGAGATTGGAGCCGGTGGAGCTTGCCGCATTATACGGATCCTCCACGCTTTTTGCCGGATCGGCCGGGTCCGCGCCTGTCGTGGCGGAGGGGCGGCCGTGGAAATAGCGCGCCGAGGTGAAGGACTGGCCGATGAGCGACGAGCCCACCACCCGGCCCTCGACCACAACCGGCGAGCCATTGGCGGCCTCCGGCAGGACCAGTTGCGCCAGCCCGGTGACCGCGAGCGGATAGGCCAGACCGGTCAGCGCCGTGAACAGCGTGAGCAGAACCAGCGCGGGGCGAAGAATGCTGAGCATATCCGGATCCTCTCAGGCGAGATGCAGCAGATCGACGACAAGGTCGATGGCCTTGATGCCGAGGAAGGGAACGATGAGCCCGCCGAGCCCATAGATGAGCAGGTTGCGGCCGAGCAGGGCGGAGGCGGAGGCGGGCGTGTAGGCGACACCCTTCAGCGCGATGGGAATCAGCGCGACGATGACCAGCGCGTTGAAGATGACGGCGGAGAGGATGGCCGATTGCGGGGTGCCCAGTCCCATCACATCCAGCACGCCGAGGCCGGGATAGGCCGCCACGAACAGCGCCGGCAGGATGGCGAAGTATTTCGCCACGTCATTGGCGACCGAGAAGGTGGTGAGCGCGCCGCGCGAGATCAGCAACTGCTTGCCCACCAGTACGATCTCGATGAGCTTGGTCGGGTCGCTGTCAAGGTCGATGAGGTTGCCCGCCTCCTTCGCCGCCGGGGTGCCGGTGTTCATGGCGACGCCGACATCGGCCTGCGCCAGCGCCGGCGCGTCGTTGGAGCCGTCGCCGCACATGGCGACCAGCCGGCCTTCCGACTGTTCGTGGCGGATCAGTTCCAGCTTCTTCTCCGGCGTCGCCTCGGCGAGGAAATCGTCCACCCCCGCCTCGGCGGCGATGGCGGCGGCGGTGAGCGGGTTGTCGCCGGTGATCATCACGGTTCGGATGCCCATGCGCCGCAATTCGGCGAAGCGCTCGCGAATGGCAGGCTTCACCACGTCCTTCAGATGGATGACGCCGAGCACGCGCCGGTCCTGCGTCACCACCAGCGGCGTGCCGCCGGAGGCGCCGATGCGCTTGACGATCTGGTCGACGGCATGGCTCAGCGGCGCACCGGACAGCACGGCCATGGCGTCGGACGCACCCTTGCGGATGGAGGCGCCGTCGGGAAGATCGACGCCGGATATGCGGGTATGGGCGCTGAACGGGACATAGGTGGCGCGCGCATCCAGCGTCGCGGCGAGGCCGAAGCGGCGCCGGGCGAGGTCGACGATGGACTTGCCCTCCGGCGTGTCGTCGGCCAGCGAGGCGAGAAGCGCGGCTTGCGCCAGCTCCTGTTCGCCGACGCCCGGCGCCGGCTCGAACGCATCCGCCATGCGGTTGCCGAAGGTGATGGTGCCGGTCTTGTCGAGCAGCAGCACGTCGATATCGCCGGCCGCCTCCACCGCGCGGCCGGATTTGGCCACCACATTCGCCTTTACCAGCCGTTCCATGCCGGCAATGCCGATGGCCGAGAGCAGCCCGCCAATGGTGGTGGGGATGAGGGTGACGAACAGCGCGACGAGATAGATCACCGGCAGGGTGGTGCCCGACCAGGAGGCGAAGACCGGCAGTGTCACCACCACCAGCAGGAACACCAGGGTCAGCGCCGCCAGCAGAATGTCGAGCGCGATCTCGTTCGGCGTCTTCTGCCGGCGGGCACCTTCGACCAGCGCGATCATCCGGTCAAGGAAGGTCTCGCCCGGCTTGGCGGTGACGCGCACCACCAGCCAGTCCGACACCAGCCGCGTGCCGCCGGTGACGGAGGAACGGTCGCCGCCGGATTCGCGGATCACCGCCGCGCTTTCGCCGGTGATGGCGCTTTCATCCACCGAGGCGGCGCCTTCCACCACCTCGCCATCGGTGGGGATCGTGTCGCCGGCCTCGACGAGGATGAGTTCGCCCACCTCCACGCGCTCCACGTCGCGGGCGCGGAAGGCGGTGCGGTCGCGCGCATCCGCCAGCACCTTGGCCTGGGCGGAGGATTTGGTGGCGCGGAACGCATCCGCCCGCGCCTTGCCGCGCCCTTCGGCGACGGCTTCGCCGAAATTGGCGAACAGCACGGTGAACCAGAGCCAGATGGCGATCTGGACGCCGATGGCGGCGTTGGCCCCGCCCGCCAGCGCTTCGCGCAGGGCGAGCACGGTGGCGACAAGGCTCACCACCGCGGTGGAGAAGATGACCGGATTGCGCGCCAGGCTGCGCGGGTCGAGCTTGCGGAAGGCCTGCTTGACCGCGGGGGCGAGGATCGCCGGCGCGAACAGGCCGAAGGAGGGGGATGAGTGCTTGCTCATGGCAGTTCTCAGAAGCTGCGGCCGGCCACGAGGGAGACATGCTCCGCCAGCGGGCCGAGGGCGAGGACGGGCAGGAAGGTGAGCGCGCCGATGATGAGGATCGTCGCGATCAGCAGCGCGACGAACAGCGCGCCATGGGTGGGGAAGGTGCCGGCGGTAGGCGGCGCGGTCTTCTTGGCCGCGAGGCTGCCGGCGATGGCGAGGATGGGGATGATGTAGCCGAAGCGCCCGAGCATCATCGCGATGCCGAGAAACGTGTTGTGCCATGCCGTGTTGGCGGAGAAGCCGGCAAAGGCCGAGCCGTTGTTTCCGGTGGCGGAGGAATAGGCATAGAGCAGTTCGGACAGGCCATGCGGGCCGGCATCCTGAACCGAACTCTGCGCCGCGCCGGTGGCGATGGCCAGCGCGGCGAAGACGAGGACGCCGAGCGGCATGATGAAGAGGGTGAGCGCGGCGAGCTTGACCTCGCGGGCCTCGATCTTCTTGCCGAGATATTCCGGTGTGCGGCCGACCATCAGCCCGGCAAGGAACACAGCGAGGATGACGAAGAGCAGCATGCCGGTGAGCCCGACGCCGACCCCGCCGAACACCACTTCGCCAAGCTGGATGTTCAGCATGGCCACCAGCCCGCCGAGCGGGGTGAAGCTGTCATGCATGGCATTGACCGAACCGTTCGAAGCCGCCGTCGTCGCCGCCGCCCATAGGGAGGAGCCGAAAATGCCGAAGCGGACCTCCTTGCCCTCCATATTGCCGGCGCCGGCTTCGACCAGCCCGGCCTGCAGCGGATTGCCGGCCTGCTCGGCGGCATAGATCGCGGCGAATCCGAGCATGAACAGAAGCGCCATGGCGGCGAACAGCGCGCGCCCCTGCCGCCGGTCGCCGACCATGCGGCCATAAGTGAAGCAGAAGCCGGCGGGGATGGTGAGAATCGCCAGCGTCGAGAGCAGATTGGTGAAGGCCGTCGGATTTTCGAACGGGTGGGCGGAATTCACGTTGAAGAAGCCGCCGCCATTGGTGCCGAGCTGCTTGATGGCGACCTGGCTGGCCACCGGGCCGAGCGCGATGGTCTGGCGCGCGCCTTCCAGCGTCGTCGCCTCAAGGGAGGCGGCCAGCGTCTGCGGCATGCCGGACAGGGCGAAGAGCAGCGCCAGCAGCAGCGCGCCGGGCAGCAGGATGTAGAGCGTGGCACGGGTGAGATCGACCCAGAAATTGCCGAGCGACGTGCCCTGACGGGCGGCCAGCCCGCGCGCCACCGCGGCGGCGACCGCCATGCCGCTCGCGGCGGAGACGAAGTTCTGCGTCGTCAGCCCCACCATCTGGCTGAAATTGGAGAGCGTCGTCTCGCCGCCATAGGACTGCCAGTTGGTGTTGGTGACGAAGGACAGGGCGGTGTTAAAGGCGAGCGGCGCGGAGAGGCCGGCAAAGCCCTGCGGGTTCAGCGGCAGTCCGCCCTGAAACAGCAGGATCAGGAACAGCACGACAAAGCCCGCCGCGTTGAACGCCAGCAGCGCGAGCGCGTAGCGGGTCCAGCGCTGTTCGCTGCGGGCGGCCGGGCCGGCGGCGGCGAGGAGCGCCCTCTCGACGGGGGCGAGAAATTGCACCTCGCCGGCGAAGGTCGCCGCCATATAGGCGCCGAGCGGCACGGCAATGGCCACGAGCAGCGCGGCGAAGAGGGCGAACTGAAGGAGATCGGCGTCCATGGCGCGCGCTCCTAGAACCGTTCGGGGCGCAGCAGCGCCAGCATGAGATAGGCGAAGAGGAGAATGGCCGTCGCGAGGCCGAGCGCGATATCGAAGGTCATATGCGCCCCCTCAGAGCCTGTCGGCCGCGCGGACGGCGGCGGAGGCCAGGGCGAAGAGCGCGAGCCCTCCCGCGAGGAAAGCAAGATCGGTGAGCATGACGAACTCCGGTTCAAACTCTCCCGGAGCTACGCCTCACGCGCATAAAGCGACTAGGTGGATTGGCTGGGAGCGCATAAAGCGCGCGTAAGGCGATCCTCTCTCTTCAGGTGCAGCCCTACCGCATGCTCAAGAAGGCCGATGCGGCAGCCTATTGCGGGCTGCCGGCGGCGCGCTTCGAGATGCTCTGCCCCGTGCCGGCCGTCGCCTATCCCGACGGCTCGCGCTTGTGGGACGTGCGCGACCTCGATTCGTGGGTGGACAGCCTCAAGACCGGCGCCGCCGACAGCGACGACGCCATTCTCGAAAAGCTGGGCTAGCCATGACCGTGGTGCGCGTGAAGGGCTTCAAGATCTTCGCTGATCGGCACGGGAAGATGCGGTGCTATCACCGCGCTTCCCGCATGCCGGTTGATCTTGTGAAAGCCCCGATCGGCACCGCCGCATTCTTCGCCGAGTGCGCCCGCATCACGGCCCTGCAGGAGCGCGCTGTCACGACGCGCCCGGGCACGCTCGGCGCCCTCATCAAGGAGTATCGTGGCAGCAAGGATTTCCTTGAGCGCCTGACCCGCACGACGCGGTCCGGCTACCAGCGGGTGTTCGACTATCTCAAGCCCATCGAGGACACGCCTCTGACGCGCTTCACCCCGCCCTTCGTGGTGAAGCTGCGCGACAAGACCGAGGCCAAGCACAAGCGCTGGTTCGCGAACTATCTCAAGACCGTCCTGTCCCTGCTCTTCGCCTGGGGCAAGGAGCGCGGCCACATGAAGGACAACCCGGCGGAGGGCATCCGCAGCATTCGCCGCCCCAAGGGCCTGCCGAAGCAGAATCGCCGCTGGACTGACGAGGAGCGCCACGCGGTGCTCGATGCCGCTCCCGCGCATATGCTGCCGGCGCTGGCCCTGATGATGTTTACCGGGCTGGGGCCGAAGGATGCGCTCACCCTGCCGCGCACGGCCTATGCCGGCGGCCGGATCAACACCAGCCGGTCCAAGACCGAGGAAGGCGTCATCTAGCCTGTCATCGACCCGCTGCGCGAGATTCTGGCGGCGGCACCGACGCATTCGGCCATCACCCTGTGTGCCAACTCGCGCGGCCGGCCGTGGACCGTCTCCGGCTTCAACTCGTCATGGATGAAGCTGCAGCACACGCTGGAGAAGGCCGGTGCCATCGGCGAGGGGCTGACGCTCTACGGCCTGCGGCATACGGTGGCGGCGATTCTGCGCGAGAGCGGGGCCGACCTGCGCACCATCGCCGACGCGCTCGGGCAGAAGACCGAGGCCATGGCGCAGATGTACGCGCAGGGCTCCGACCTGTCGAAAAAGATGGATGAGGTGGCTGGCCGCTTCGGCCAAGAAGTGAACAGCCGCAGAACAAGGGCTGTCAAACCGGGTCAGAAAATATGACAAACTGGCTGAAAATCACCACCCCTTGCGCTGAAAAGTCTAGCGATATCAAGGGGGTAGATGGTGCCAGGGACGGAATAAAAGTAATAAAATAATCACTTGAAATAAATAACACACGTAAAAATATTTTTACAATAAACTCAACAATAATACCAACTCTTCTATACCGCACCGGATGCGATTTCCATCTCTTTTATACGCCTCAGTTCGCCACGTCAATTTTACTACGATTTTTCCGCAACCAATTTGTTCATTTCAACCCGAATGAAGGCGGGCTAATCCCACACCCTGTCGTAGCGGGTTTAGCGCGACGCTGGAGGCGTCATGGCTAGCCTAGCAAGGAGGACGAGCGACGTTACCGCTCATAATCGGCCTTCCGCGATGGTCAGCACTGCCGGTCCGCCGTGGCTGGGTCAAGGCCAGAGCCGCATGAGCGGTGGCGCGAAGCGCTAGCCTTGATGCGGTCGCGGCGGACCGGCCTACTGGTTCTTCGCGGTAGCTCTTTTCCTGTGAATTGGGACGGTCGTCCAACCGCTCGCCACCCCAATCTGGAGACGCCGCCAACGCGTGCCAGCCCGACCTAAAGCCCCAGCCCGCGATTGCGGCCAAGACTCCACTCAACACCACCATCGCGAGAGACACCGGAGATGTGCCGGCCGATCTGTTTCTCCAGCACAGGCTGCCATGGCACGAGCTGGAAGCCGAGGCCGTCGTCGATCATGGCGAAACGCCCGCTGACCAGATTGACCGATCCGGCGAGCCGGCCGGAGACATACTCGCCCGACTGGCTCGGGGTGTAGGCAAGACCGCGTTCCGTCGCCATGGCACGACCGACGCGGTCCACTTCGATGGCCTCAAGGCGGGCGAGGATGTCACGTGGCGCGCGGACGTTGCCGTTCTCCAGTCGAACGGCATGCCCCTGATCGACAAGGCTCTGGCGGCGGCGCTCCAGTGCCGCGCTGACTTCGCCACCAAAGCCGGCGTCGGACAATTCGGTGCGCTGGCGCGACGCCAGTTCCTGGTCGAGCCAGGTGGCGCCATCGCTGGCGACCTGCTGGTCGAGTTCGACGGCAGAGAGCGTGCGGACCGCGAAGTCGTTCCTTTGGGAGCGTGCGTCATGGGCGATGCCGCGCTCTGGAAGATCGTCCGGGATCTTCCAGTGATCGGCATCGATGCGCTCGACATGGCCGGCGCGGCGCAGGGCTTCCAGCCGGCGTATATGGGCACGGATGAAGGCATCCGGATCGCCCCTCTGCTGCTCGATCGCCGGGCGGGCCAGCTCCAGATGCTCGCTGGGTCGGTAAATGCCACTGTTCGCCTCAGCCATGGTGGCGATGTTGAGGTCTGCCGGACGTGGGTCGGACTTTGTCGGCAGCGGGTCCAGCGCGACGATGTGGCCGCGCCTGATGTCCTCCAGCCGGGAAGCGTCGCTGGTCTCGACATGATGGGTGCGTCCATCCACCCCATCGATGACCAGATAGAACCGCTCGCCCATCTCATCGCCAGCCAATCCCTTGTCGAGCACGCGTCCGATAAGGGCATGGGAGATACGGTTGCCATGGGTGACATACTGTTCGGCACCGCGCTCCTCGGTGAGGCCGTGATCGGCCAGCGCGCGGTGCATGGTGCGCAGGATGTCCTCGCGCTCGCCCATCGCCCGGAGCGTGCTCTCCGCTCGCTCGGCAATGCTCCAGCGTCCCGGCTCGATCTCCTCGGCGATGCCGAAGTTCTCCAGCCGCTTCACCCGGTCGATGAGAACATGCCGGTTGGTGCGCACGAGATAGCTCTCGCCGGCGTCCAGCCGCAGATCAAGGATGCCGTGTTCACGCTGCTCGGCGATCATCATCCGGTCGAGCCGGGTGAGGCGATTCGCGTCCACCTCGTGGCGCAGCTTGTTCTGCAACTCGACCTCGGTTTGCGGACCCAGTTCCAGCGTCATCAGCTCGCTCGCCCGATGGCGGATGCCATGGGCGATGTAGTCACCGGCGATGTTGAGGATGCGTCCATCATCCAGCACGCCACGTATGAGGATGTGGCTGTGGGGATGGCCGGTGTTGTGATGATCGACAGCGATCCAGTCGAGCTTCGTCCCGAGGTCATTCTCCATGTGCCGCATCAGGTCACGCGTGAAGCGCTTCAGGTCGCCGAGCTCGGCGGCATCCTCTGGCGCGACGATGAAGCGGAACTGGTGGCGGTCCTCACCACTCCGCTCCACAAAGGCCCTAGCGCCGACCTCATCACCGAGCGCTGAATAGGCATGGCCCTTCTCGCCGTCGCGGGTCACGCCGTCACGTTCGAGGTAGCGCAGATGCGCAACGACCGCGTTGACCGACACCGCACCGCGCATCTTCGGGCCGCGTCCACCCTTCTCCCTCCCGGCAAGCCTCACCACCCGCGCCTTGACCACAACGCGGCGAGAACGGAACCGGCCGGACGAACCGCTCTGCCACCCACCACTGTCACGCGGCAACGACGCCATCACCTTGGCGCCGCGACCCCGCGCATTGAATCGGCCGCTGCTGCCCGCCTCTCCGGCAAAGCCACTACCGCTCCCGGCGCCACCGCCGGCATTGCGAGCGGCGATTAGGGCCTGTCGAACGAAGGGCAGTTCGTGCGTCTTCAGCCGCGTGCCCCGGCTTCGCGGACGGTCTGGCTTGATGCGGAAATCGTTCTCGTCGCGGTGTGTCATGACCGTAGGTTTGGCCGCGCAAACGCCTCCCGCAAGTCGAAAATCAAACGATCAAAGTATAGCGTGAAAACGTCGTCTCTGGCGCAGGCCCGGCAAAGCGCAGGTTGTGCGTGCGCACGAAAATCAAAACTCTATCAATCGCTTGAACGACATCTGCGCAAATCCGCACCTTCCAATAAAACTCCTAAGTCCGTTTTCCGGAACGGAAAGCAACGTGCAGACAAAACATTAGGGGTATAGCCCCGGCGGATTGAAAATCCGCTTTATCTTGCCCTCAATTCCTTCTTCATTTCCAAGGCTCACCTAAACGAAATATACACGTCAAATATACTACGAAGAAGCAACCGAGCAACGTTGGCGATCGCCCTAATCAACCTATCACGCGCTAATGCCGTCGCAGCTGATACAGCCGACCTAGTAGGGGTGAATATTGATGCCGCGAGTTGGCGGTCAAAGGCCGATTAGGCCGCAGTCGCGTTGCCGTCAAACGTGCACTTAAGATACCAATCAGCGTCCGTTGCCGTGCCGAAACGCTGCAACGAACCTGCCGTCGAGCTGCGCTGATCCTGCAGTTTATTCACGCGTCTGCTGCGGCTGATGCAGCGTCAGTTTGACGTTGACGGCTTACGAAAGCGGACACCTATCCCGCCGTCGGACTCGGAAATGAACTCAATGCCGGCGCGCTCCAGGGCGCTGCGGAGCTTGTCGTTCGTCCTTCGACGTCCGCCTAATGTCCCGTCTTCAGCTTCCAATCGTGCGAGCGTCGGTTCGGACACATCTGCCGCTCTCGCCAAGTCGGCCTGCGACCAATCCAACAGCGCTCGGGCCGCTTTCACTTGTCGCGTCGTGATGAGCTCAGGTCCCGTTTCTTCATCCTGAGTTGACACGAGTCAGGCCCTATTTGATATTATTTCTATCGTTTCGACGGCCGGGCCAAGTGCGGTAACACTCAGCCCGGCCTGACCACAACCCAAGCTGCTTGGAGCTCGGATCATGGCTGATTCTGAGATTAGCACGAGTCTGTCCCGACCATCCCGAAGGGACGTCCTCTCTGCCGCCCTGTTGACGGTTGGCGGCACCTCCTTCAACAGTTCGGCTGCAGCCGCGCCGCAGGATGGCGGCGCAGCGGATGCGGCTGTCCTTGCATGGAAGGCGTGGCGCGCCGCGCATCGGCGGACGCTCGCCCTGTGCCGGAAACAGCAACGTCTGGAGTCCGAACTCGCGCGGATGATCGGCTTTCCGCAGGCGGTTCTGGCTGCAGCCGAATTGCCATCACCGGTGCGCATAAGCTCGCTTCGGCAGTTCGATGGGCTTGCGGCCAATGTGCCGTCGCTTTTGACGTTGCCCCCTGAAATGACCCCGCTCAGAAGCTAGGATCCGTCGAGAGGAGACGGACGATGCGCAAGAGCCGGTTCAGCGAGGAACAGATCATCGGGATCCTGAAGGAGCACCAGGCCGGAATCCCGGTCGTGGACCTCTGCCGGAAGCACGGGATCAGCGACGCGACCTTCTACACGTGGCGCACGAAGTACGGCGGGATGGAGGTGTCCGACGCCCGCAACCTTAAGGCGCTCGAGGAGGAAAACCGGAAGCTGAAGAAGCTTCTGGCCGAGTCGATGCTCGACGTAGCCACTCTCCGCGAGGCTCTTGGAAAAAACTTCTGACGCCCAGTTCCCGGAGGAAGGTCGTGACCTGGGCGATCGAGGAGAAGGGCTACTCGCAGCGGCGTGCGTGCGGCCTCATCGGCATCGAGCCGAAGACCTATCGCTACGCCTCGACGCGAGGCGACGATACCGCGCTCCGCCAGCGCCTTCGTGAGCTGGCGAGCTTGCGTCGGCGGTTCGGCTATCGGCGTCTGCTGATCCTGCTTCGGCGAGAGGGCAAGGAGATCAACCACAAGAAGCTCTTCAGGCTCTACCGCGAGGAGCGGCTGTCGGTGCGCCGTCGCGGCGGACGCAAGCGAGCGCTTGGCACGCGAGCGCCGATGACCTTGCCGCAGGCACCCAACCAGCGATGGAGCCTGGACTTCGTCTCCGATGTGCTCGCGGACGGACGCCGGTTCCGCGTGCTGGTGATCGTCGACGACTTCACCCGGGAGTGCCTGGCGCTCGTGGCCGACACGTCGCTGTCGAGCCACCGGGTCGTACGGGAGCTGGACGCCATCATCCAACGTCGTGGCAAGCCGCTCATGGTCGTCAGCGACAACGGCACCGAACTGACCTCGCACGCGGTCCTGCGTTGGCAGCAGGACACAGGTGTCGAGTGGCACTACATCGCTCCCGGCAAGCCGGTTCAGAACGCCTTCGTCGAGAGCCTGAACGGCCGCTTCCGCGACGAATGTCTGAACGAGCACCTGTTCCAGGGCTTGCCGATGGCACGTCGGATCATCGAAGCTTGGCGGATCGACTACAACGGCCACCGGCCTCACACGAGCCTCGGCGGCCTTACCCCAAACGAGTTCGCAGCCCGGTCCAGGCAGGACCACAACCAGAACGGATTCTGGTTATGAACGAGGGCATTCAGGGGGCAACGTCACTTTGCACGCGGCGCGCCGAAGTCGCCGCAGTGCTGCGCACACATCAGCAGCGTTGGGACGACGCGGATCGCGCCATCGGCTACTCCGTCGCTCGGCAGCAAGAGGAGGCGGCTTCCGCCGATGAAGAGCGACTGATTGCGATGCTCTTTGCAGCAGACGCGACGTCTCTGCGCGGCCTCTCCGCAAAGCTCGACGTGCTGATCGCCGTTGGGGCGGATGGCGCCGAGGGGCGGCATTTCCCGTGGCCCGAACTGCGGCGCATCCGCAGGGATGTTGCACGCCTTACGCAACTGCAGCGTCACGATGCTATCGGCCTCACTGTTTGAAGCAGCGCTCCCGATGCCAGCGGAGGAAGTGGGGATGCGGACGCTCGAACGCCCGTTGCGGGGCAATTGCGCGTCCGCTCCGATTGATGAAGGCGCGCACTCCATCGGGATCGTTGGCGTGCCGGGAGATCAGCACGTCGAGATCGTCCATCAGACTGAGCAGCCCCGGTCGAACATTCTCGACGGGCGGCAACCGCAGAGATTGCAATTGGACGACCTTCTGGCGCCGTTTCCGGCGGATTGGGAACGGCAGAGGAGAGCGCTCGTGGACGACGCGGGGGCAGAGCAGTGAGAGATATAACTATTATAGGGAATAGAACTACCTGCGCTCCCCGACAACACCTTCGGTTGAGGGATCGCGTGCAACTTTCGCTGGAAAAGTTGGTCAGTTCCGGCGCTTCTCCATCGCTGCAGAACCTGCCGCATGCGAGGGTTTCGCTCTTCCTGCCTCGCCCACGTCCTGCGGCTCACGCTGATCGCGCTAAAGGTCGTCGAGGCGATCCTTGACGGTAACGAGAAGCAGGGTGTGACGCTGGTGAAGGCACAGCAGCCCATTTCGGATCGATAGTAGGCGCGAAACGGGTCTAAATCGCCAGACCTTGATCTCTCATGCGCCCGAGAGCATCGAGGGCATGGCGGGCTTGCAGTTCAGAGGGAATTCGGCGCGGCATAGATGCGCAGACTTCGAGGATCTGCATGTCCTTAGGCGTGAGACGTTTCCGTTCGCGCCCCCAAGCCAAGACCTCTTTCCAGAACTCGTTGCCCAAAGTCACAACCTCTGATTGGGCATTGATGCCCTCTGTCATTGCCTTCTTTGCCTTCTCGTCGCGCTTTGCCGCCTTGGCGGTATCCACGAGGGTCAGGCAGGTCTCGAAGTCATCGTCATAGTTCAGCGTTCGACCTTTCGTCCCGTTCCAGCAGGCCTGCTGCTTCGCCCATTCCGACATGTTGCGGACACCGGCCGGAGGGTGGGTGATGACGTCGTGTGCCTCCGCGGCTGCCAGAAGTAGCGCTCGCTGGAGGGCATCGGGAACAGACTGCCGCCGCCAGATCGCGTCCAAGTCGAGGACCTGCTTCTCGCCATTGGCATCGTGGAACACCTTGGCCATGGCGTAGGTGACGATATTGGCGCGATAGCCACCCTCGTACCACGGCTGCTTTGGAACCTCGGTCTCGAGCCAGCGAAACACGATCGCCTTTGAGATCAGCCGCTTGTACCAGAGCTCGTCATACCGGACGTCGCTCCTGGACCATGCTTCGCCGATGTCCTTGGCGAATTCCGCGAAGTTCTTCTGCGCGCCACGCGAAACGGTGTGCGGCTGGCCGACTGCCGAAAATTCGAACTTGGCGAGATCGGTCTTGCTGAAGAGCTGCGCTTTCGGGAACTCAAGATCGAACTTCTTCAGCTGGGCTGGTTTTAGCTTGGCGCGGGCATTGATGAACTGCCCGCGCGAACGCTCGTAGAACCATTTCGTGTCGTGACGCTCGCCAGCACGCGCCGGGAAGAGGACGTTGCGCGAGAATTGCTCCATCCGTATGTGGAAAGGATGGTTCGAGAAGAAATCGGCAGCGTTCACCTTGTTCTGGGTGTTCGCGTACTCCGAGATCTTTGGCACGATGTCCTCAGACCCGTCGGGGGAAACGACGGTCAATTTCATCTGCACGAATACTTTCGGGAGCTGTTCCTTTGCGGACTTCAGCCCGGCGTGGATTGACCCGGTTGTCTGGGCGCCATTGACAATCTGCAGATTGCTGATAGCGGAAATGGCAAGACCTTCATCCGTCCGCACGCATGACACGGCATCAGCGGTGGCGGACAGCCCGTTGTTGTAAGGAAAGAAGAGCTCAGGTTCCTCCTTGACGGTCTTCTGGATGCCCTTGTTGGTCTTGGCCCTCGCCTGAAGGAAAGACCGGACATTGGCTTCGAGAAGCCGGGCACCCCATTTGTCATAAATCGCAGCCAATTGCTCCCCAGGAACGATCAGCAGGTAGCTTTCGAGGGCAGCACCAGATTGTGACGCCTTGAGTGCCGGAAGGGGCGCCCCGAAATCCTTGGCAAAGTCGATGACCATGTCCTCGCGAGCATGTCCCGAGCGGTCGAACCTCTCGAAACGTGCCAGATCCCAAACCGACCACGTAATCGGCACCTCACCGATGTCCGCCAATTTCACCGTATCGTCGCGGCCGATGTACTGCCGGTTGGAAATGAGGATCAATTTGACCTTTGTGACCTGCGACCAAGTCGTGATGATCAAGTCCGAGACCTGAAAGGCGGGGTTGGCCTCGTTCAGCGATTCCCGAAACTCCTCGGTCTTCGCCTTCTTCAGAAAACGGATCAGCGGGTTAAGGATCGGGGGCACATCTCCCTTGCCAAAGGTCTGGACGGTGTCGTTGTCGGCAAAGTCGCAGATGATCAGCCCCAGCACACCGTCGCTATCGCGCGGGTCACCCGCATAGCCGTCAATCCGCAGTCTCTGAGCACCTTCACCGCTTTGGTAATATGCGCGATCAGCGACTTCCAGTTCCCCGGCCTCGGTCAACCGCTCGGTCATCCGGTCGAAGAATGCCTCCACGGGGAAGACGCCGCTGGCGTCCGCTTCGCGGCGGATATCGGCCATCAGGTTCTGGTGATATTCGTAGAGTTCGCTCATGGCTGTTCTGCTTCGTTCAGCTTTTCCCGCACCGCGCCCCAATCCGTCCGGAATGGGGTGCAGGCAGAAAGTGCGAGAGCATAGGAAACCGAGGACCGTCCGAGTGGCACGGGTGCGGCGAGCCGCGGGAAGTCCTTGGTCACCGCATAGAAGTCGGGGGACGACACGATCCAGCGCCAAGTCGAATAGTCGTGAAGGATGTCAAATCCGGCGTCGGCCAAGTGCAGATCCCAGTCCATGATTGCCGAAGGCTCGGTCTGTTCCAGAAGCTCTGTGACTTCCGACACATACTCGGTCAGAGTGCGCCCGTGCGGCGGCTGCACCTTGTCGACGGCCAGCACCGCCAGCCAAAGGCGCCGATCCGGCACATCAGCCAGTTGGAACTCGTTCGTGATCTTCACGAAGGGCTGCGAGGCCCCGCGCCTTGCCTTGACCTCGATGCAGTCGGCCTTCAGTTCGAAATCCTTTGGTGCGCCGGAAGGGCCCGTCCAGGCGGTCAACGTCGGCTTGGCACCAAGCGTCGGCATTAGGAGCTTCAGCACCTCGATCTCGCCGATCAAACCCTTCTGGGATTCTTCCGACAAGACCTCGAGCTTTCCGCCACGCAGCAGATAGTGCCAGCGGAAAGTGCGGCCGATAGCGCGTTCGAGAGCCTCGGCCTCCGTTTCGGCAAGCTCGCCAGCCGCCATCACATCGCGGCAGAGGGTCTCGAACAGTTCGAGTTGCGCGCTGTCCTTGAGCCGGATGTACAGGATCGGTCCACCGGGCAAAGTCTGGAACCGTATTTCGAGGTTACGGAGCGTTGGCAGGTCCGGGGTCGGTTTCGGCAGGTCGGCCAGTTGAAGCACGAGCGCGACATCGGCGCGCGGCATGACCGCCCAGAACCAGTTCCAACGTGCCGACGCCAAAACCCGGCGCGTGTCCACTTTCCCCGCCTCGAGGCCGGACCACGGCGTGTCAGTCTGTATCACCGAGCGCCTCCTCCTCGATCTCTTCCTCGCCGAACATCTCGCGCATCCGGATGGTGTTGACGATGTATTCCACGGTGCCGCCCTGAACCTCGGACGGCGGGAAGCAGATGCTCCATGCCAAGACTAGATCTGGCGATTTCGCCTTCAGCTCTGCGGGAACCACGGGTTCGACGAACCGGACGATGATCAACGGGCGGCGCCCCTTGACCTCGCAGAAGATGCGGGGCGGAAGGGTTTCCGGAACGGGCTTTCCGTCCCGAATCCGTTCTTCGCGAAAGGCATTGGTGGCCGCATCGATCTGTTCCTTGGTCAGCCCGACACGCTCGTCGCCGGGCGACCCGACACGTCTGCTGGTGCCACTGATTGCGAGGACACCCTGGCGCAGATCCGGCTCACCTACCGATCGACCGAAAGCCCGCATGTCGATCCGGGACAGGTTGGCGGATGTCGCGTGTGCCTTTTGTGCGCTGGCGAAGAGCACGTCCCATTCCCTGAGCTCGGTGTCGGCGCGCGCGTCGATGTAGTCCGACATCAGCCTCGGATCGGTGAGCGGATCAGAGGCATCGGCGCGGAAGGCACGCAGGAAATCGCGGATCAGATCGACCGAGACGCCACTAAAGAGGGTTCCGCGGGAAGGGTGTTGCGGCGGCAGACCACTGGCCTTGACTGCTGCCGCCAACGCCTCCCCGGCCTGTCGGTTGCGGTCCAGCTGTTCGCGGTCCGTGCGGATGCGTGTCGTTTCGACCAGCTTGCCTGCGAGGCCGACCTTCATCGGGAACTCGCGCCCGGTGCCCATCTTGTTCCGCGCCGTCACGATCAGCGATTCCGGATGGCTGCGGACGGCCAGACCGAACTGCTCGGGCGTGGCCTTGGCCAGTTCCATGCGCTTCAGCTGGGTCTGCAGGTCGTCCATTGCCTCGTGAATATGGGCATACCAGCCAACACCATCGGCGAGGATCCAGATCCGGCATAGGTCCTCGTACCCGGGCCTGTAGCCGAACCACCGGCCCATCTGCATCAGGGTGTCATACATCATGGAGTTCCGCAGGAAGTAGCTGATAGTCAGCCCTTCCAGCGTCAGCCCGCGCGAGAGGGAGAACCCGCCGACGGCAATCACCGTCACGCCATGTTCACCGGCCTGGTCATAGTCGAGCGGCTGCGACCGCTTTGATGCGTTGACCTCGACAACCCGCGCGGCAACCAGAACCTCATGCAGGCGAGCCTGGGCGGTGGGCCAGTCCGCGCCCTTTGCCTCGGCAAACTCGGACTCCCAGACCGCATGCAGGGCCGCAATCTCTGGGTTGCGCAGCGCCGCCTTGCCCTTGGACCCATCGACCGCGACCGCCGCCCGTATCCTGTCGATCACATCAGCCACCCGAGACCGCAACCGCCCCTGCACATCAGTGAAGCGTGAGGCGTTGATCAGCATCGAAGCATGCGCAGCCTGCTGGCCCCGGGCATTCCGGATGGCCCGCGCGACGATGAATGCGCGCACGGCACGGATGAGGCTTTCCGGCAGCACATCGACCGGATGGTCGATCTTGTGCTTCATCGGAAGGATGTCCTCGTTATCGTCGATCAGGCGGACATGCCGTTCGCGGGCATCGAGGAACACCTTCTGCGCACCGAAATAGTTCGACGGCGCGTCGAGCCCGATGATGAAATGCCGCGGGAAAAGATCCTGATTCAGCGTCTCGTCGTCGGTATCCGGATCGATGAAGATGTTGGCGAACGGCGTGGCCGTGTAGCCGACGTAGCAACTACGGTGGAACAGCGAGAGCAGCTCGCGGATCTGGCCATTGATGCGGGTCACTTCATCACGCGCATAAGCCGTGTTGATCGAGGCATTGTCGGCCTCGTCGTCGATCAGCAGCATGGGCTGGCTGACCATCTGCGTGCCTTGGTGGACGGAATGTTCCTTCAGCCATTCCAGAAGGTTCTTCAACGTGCTAGAATTCTTCTTGATCACCAGAACTACGGGCACGTTGTATTGCCCGATCTGACTGGTGTTCGTGGTGGCCGTGGCCTTGTTGAAGTCGCGCAGCGTGTTGGTAAGGGAGACCGGAAACTCGCGCTGATCGAACTGGCCGACACCGATGATCTTCTGGCGTTGCGCCTTGTTGGCATGGGCCAACCGCCCAGTATCCCGGCCGATGAAGCCCTCGTCGATGCGGGCTTGGGTCTGGTTGCGCAGGTTGTTGTGGATGCCCGCAATCACGACGATCAGGCGATAACCCGCATCCGCAGCCTTGCAGATCAATCCGGTGTAGTTAGCCGTCTTGCCGCTTTGCACATGGCCCACGACCATGCCGCGGCGGCTCCAGCGGCTCAGATTGCGCGGATCGCCCAGACGATCCAGCACACGATCCGTCACCTCGTCCGTCGCGTCGATCACCGATTTCGGCAGTCCTTTCAGGTTCAGGAGCTTGCGGTACCTGCCCCAGTAGAAGTCTCTGATCTCGCCGTTGATCCGGGCGTCATGCAGCCAGGGGCGGAAGTCCTCAGCATCGACGATGGCGCCGAAGCCCATACTGATGCCGTATTTCTCCTCGATCAGGCGTGCGAGTTCCTCTGCGTCATTATCTTCGACCTGCCCCTTGAACATCGGCATGACACGCAGCTGGGCGATGATCTCCCGGATCGACTGGGCCGTATGGGGGCCGGTCTGCGACGCCATGTACATGGACGTCATGCCCTCGAGGCTGCTCAGGATCTGCTTCACTTGTCTTCCTTCGTCTCGATCGTCGCCGCAATAATGCGCTCCGTATCTTCCCAGGCCGATCTGAACGGATCAACATCCTTCATCAGCGACTTGATTTCCTGGATGCTCTTGCGCGCGCCCAATAGGACGTGGAGGGTTGCCTTCACGGCTTGGGTAAGCGTGTCTTCGTCCACCCGATCCGGGACGATCTGCTCGGCCGTGCCTGCCATGTCGGCATGCAACGTTTCGATGGGCAATGACGCCCCGACCAAAGCAATGCAGTTGACGAAGCCGCGCCTGAGGTCCGGCGGCAGGCTTTCGGCGAAATCGGCAAACGCGGGATGTTCGATGTTTGGGCGGTAGCGTATCTGCCCGTCTGCCTGAATCCGGTGCCAAATGGGAAGACGTTCATGATCGACGAGCTTCTGGCCCCGCTTGCTGTAGGTGCGTTTCGAACCGGCGAGGATGCGCTCGATGACTCTTTTCAGACGATCGCGCACGACTGCCGGAAGCTGTGCCGAGGATTTCTTGACGTCGATCTTCCAGTCCGCGTCCATGCTATTGGGAATGTCGACCCTGACACGGGACAGCTTTGTGAGTTCCGATTGGCGACACAGACCGAACCAAGTGCCGTGCAGGATCAGGCGCTTGCCGCGATAGAGATAGAAGCCCTGCGATTTCAGATGACCTTCCGGCCCGCCGGTGTCCTCCCAGTCCGTCTTGGACATCTGCTTGTGATGGGGAATCGTGAAGCTTTGTATCTCCACATCGCCTCTGAGCAGCGTCAGTTTTTCTTCCGGGTCTGAAATCGTGGCGGGGTTCTTTCGAGCGAACGGATCAAGGGGGCGAAGTAGCCGAGCGTTCAGGAGAATTCGCAACGGCTTGGCATCCTCCATGAATCGATGAAACACGAGGCGCAGATGTCGCTCTGTTTCCGCGATCCTCTGGTTGATGACTTCCGCGCGCTTGGCGGCATTGTGGGAGTAGCCGTCGGTAAGTCGGTCGAGCTTCTGCCAGAGGACGAGTGTGCCTTTCTCCCCCAACGTGTCGATGCTCGGGATGAGGTCGAAATGATCGGGCAATTGCACTGCCCACTCGTTTCGCTCGGCCACATCATCCAGATCCCAAATAGCTGCACTGGTTCGCCCTGAACGACGAGACACGACCGTGAGCCGACGGCACTGGGAGAAGCTGGCGCTCTTGAGGCCGAGGCCGAACCGACCGAGGTCCGGTTCATCACGCGTGGCCAGCGGGTTCCTGCTCCCGGGTCGCATTGCGGCGATCAGTTCTTCCTCGGACATCCCCTCGCCATCGTCGATGATCGCAATGTAGGGCTCATCGGAATAGGTCTCGGTGACGATATGGATCCGATGTGCGCCCGCGGTAATCGAATTGTCGATGATGTCCGAAATGGCCGTTTCGAGCGAATAGCCGATGTCCCTCAGCCCCTCGATCAATGCTGTGGCGTGAGGAGTGGCATCTGCCCGTCTTGAAACAACAATTTCTTGCATGCGAACCAATGGCTGAATGACCGAGATCTACTCTGGCGCGAACGGATCGTCGTTACAAGCGAAGTGAAGTACATCAGACTTTTGGGGTGTCAGGATTTGTCAGAGACGCATGAATTAACGCTGCGATCTGACGCGCCAGAAGCGGCGGTACGGCGTTCCCGATCTGGACGTATTGTTGTGTCCGATTGCCTAGAAAAAGGTAGTCGTCCGGAAAGGTCTGCAACCTCGCTGCCTCGCGCACCGTCAGGCTCCGGCACTGTAACGGGTCCGGATGGATGAAATAGTGCCCGTCCTTGGAAATGTGGCTCGTCACCGTCGTGGATGCCTCATCCGCCAATTGAACCCGGAAGCGGTCGTTGAAGGCACCGCTGTGCCAGTTGCGGTGATCGGGGCTGAGTGCGAGCGGGAAGTCGGCGGCCTTCGGGCTGTAACCATGTACGTTACCGAAGACCGCGGCGAAGAGATAGCGGCCGAGATCAGACGCCATGTGACCGCGCGTCTCGTGCTGGGCGATCGCGAGCAGTCCCGGCCGTTCCAGCCATTGCAGCAACTCGTCGCTCGACGTTGCGTAGCAGTCAGGAAGCCACGAGGCAGCACGAACTTCTGGGGAGGCCTCCTGCATGCCCCGTGAGACAGAACGGAAGGCTTCGCTAAGCGCGCGGTCATCCTTCTCCTTGCAGATGCCGGCCAGCAGCTTTGCCGCATCGATGACCTCACGACGCCACAACATGGCGTCGTCGAGCCCTCTGCTGATGCCGCTCCGCAGGGAGGGCATGTTCCCTATGGCATCGTTGACCGTCCTGGCCTCCGATGAGACGGCGATCTCAGCATCTGCCGCCCTTGCTGCAAGATCGGACCGGATGCCGATAATGATCACCCTGTGGCGTCGTTGCGGAACTCCGAATGCCTCGGAGCGTACGATGAAGTCGGAAGGCTGTGTCGCTTCCTGCAGACTGGCCTTGCCGCCTTCGACCCGGATGGCGCGCAATTCGTAATGATGGTCTCGCCCCGTACCGAGGGAGGACAGGTCTTCCATCAGCATCTCGAAGACCAGCCGACTCTCGACCGTCGAGGACAGCATGCCCTTGACGTTTTCCATGACGAAGGCCGCTGGGCGAAGCGTGTCCAGCACCCGGATGTATTCGCGGAAGAGGTAGTGTCGTGCGTCTTTCTCGGGAACATAGCCGACTTTGCCCTTCGACCGAGCTCGCCCGACCAAGGAATAGGCCTGGCAGGGGGGGCCGCCGATCAGGATCGTATCGTCGTATCCGGCCTTTAGGTTCTCGATGGCGCGGTCGATTTCGGACGCGGCGACATCGGTTCCAAGTTCAAACGCACGTGCTTCGTCGACGGCACGCTTCCACGCCTGAGCGTCGACGACTGACCAGTCTGGTTCGGCCTCAAGTCCTGCATGAAAATTTATGAACTGATCAGGCAAGGTGCCGTGATGCGCCATGTATTCACGCAAAAACGCACGAAGCGTCAGGGTCCGATGGGCCGATGCCTCCTTCTCGACCGAAATGCCGATCCGGAACGGCGTATGGCCCTCCTCGATGAGGGAAGCGAACCCCTCGCCAAGTCCGCCCGGGCCGGCGAACAAATCGACAATGCCGAAAGTGGAAGGCAAATTAGGCTCCTGACGAACTTCATTCAGCCGGTGTATACTAGGTCCAAGGACGAAAACCAGGACGGATGTGACCGATATCGTGGATCAGCAGACCCGTTCCCGGATGATGTCGGGGATCAGGGGAAAGAACACCAAGCCCGAGCTGGCTCTCAGGCGGGCATTGCACGCGCGCGGCTTCCGCTTTCGGCTTCATTCTGGCAAGGTTCACGGTCGACCGGACCTTGTCCTTCCGAAGCACCGCGCTGCGGTCTTCGTGCACGGCTGCTTCTGGCACCAACACGAGGGGTGCAGCTACGCGACCGTACCGGCAACCCGGCCGGAGTTCTGGCGGGCGAAGTTCGATGCGAACGCCGCTCGAGACAGCGCCGTTCGCACAAGACTCCTCCAAGACGGTTGGCGCGTCGCGACAGTATGGGAGTGCGCCTTTCGGAAGCCTGAGAGCATGAACAACGCTGTCAGGACGTTCGAGGAATGGCTGCTAGGGACCGAAAGCCAGATCGAGATCGGAGCCACAGCATGACCTTGCTCTCAAGGAAAGGAGACAGCCTGCCTGCTCCCAATCAGTTTCAGGTACTCCCCCGGCAAGTCAGAGCTACCCTACGCCGTCAATGATCAATTCCTGACCATTGGAAGAACAAACTCGACGGTCAGAGTCATTTGTCTACCCCCTTAAAATACATAGGGTGTCCGGCCGCATCGTGCGGGCTTCAGTCCACAGGTCGGGAGAGAAAAACGGGCAGCGCAGTGCAGAGATCGAACCTGCATAGCCTTTGGAACGTTGCGCTTTCTTCTGCCGCACCGTGCGCTGGGAGACGCTGCATTTGCAGGTAATGGCGGAGCAAGAGTGAGTCGAATGCAACTTTTGCGCTCCAGCAGGGCACACCGAATCGGCCTCACTCGCTTGGGCGAAGAGGTGTCCTCTCAGTCAAACGCACAGCAGCATAGCCCATTGCCACGACAATGAGCGGGAGCACCACGTAAGCGTATAGCCATAGAGCAGTCATCTGAGCCTCCCAAGAACGAGCCTCGCAAGCCAATGTAGCACCGCGGAGGCCGCCAACCAAAACAAGCTGCCGATCGCTATCAGGGGAACGATGATCGATGCTCCTCCGCTAATTCCATATAGTGCGGCGGCGGACGGCCCCAACACGCCAACCGTGAGACATGCTGTCGAGGCCCGATCAAGCGCATTCGCCAGCAGCTTGGTCCGCTCGTTATGGACGAGGCTCAAGTGTCCTCTCCCTGAGTGTCGACTGCCGCTCTAAGTTTCCTATCGATGTCCAATCGCATCTCGTCGATACGATCGGCCCACCATTGCATCATGCGGATACGTTCCTCCCAGTGTTCGCCGCGAGCGTAAGCCCGCCGTACATCATTATTTTCCACATGGCCGAGCTGCCTTTCGATCGCGTCGGCATGCCAAAGGCCGCTCTCATTGAGGAGCGTCGAAGCAGTGGCTCGAAATCCATGGGCCGTCACCTCGTCCTTGCCGTAACCCAATCGGCGCAAGGCGGCATTCAGCGTGTTCTCAGACATCGGTCGACGCGGTGCGCTAACGGACGGTAGTGCGAGCTCGCGGGTTCCGGTGAACTGACGAAGATCACGCAGAATCGCGACGGCCTGAGTAGGCAGCGGTGACCGGTGCGGCCGGCGCATTTTTGTGCGGCTGGCGGGCAGAACCCATTCAGCCTTCTCAAGGTTGAACTCGCGCCATTCCGCGAGTCGTAGCTCACCGGGGCGGGGGAAAAGCAGGGCCATTAATCGAAGGGCCGCGAGCGTGACGGGCTGGCCATCGAAACCATCGATGGCCCGAAGCAGTCCTCCAAACGCCTTCGCATCCGTAATGGCAGCTCTCGGCTTAACCGTGCGCGTCGTGAGAGCTCCGCGTAAGGCATATGTGGGATCGTGTTCAGCCCTCACAGTAGCGATGGCATAGCGAAACACGGTACCCATCGTGCTGCGGAGCCTACGCGCCGTTTCATAACGGCCTCGCAGCTCGACTTTGCGCAGCACAGCCAAGACCTCTATGGGCTTTATGTCGGCAATTGGCCGCTCACCGATGTCGACGCGTGCCAGATCGAGGAGCCAGCGCGTCTTCTCCATCGTCGCGTCGGCTCTGCGCTCTCGAGTCATTTTGGCGAGATATTCGTCTGCAACCATGTTGAAGGTGTTCGCATCGACGATGCTTTTGGTGAGCTTCGTCAATCGGGCCTGAACCCTGGGGTCCTGTCCCTGCGCCAGCAATCTTTTGGCTGCGTCCCGCCTCTCCCTAGCCTCGGTAAGGGAGACGACGGGATAGGATCCGAAGGTCACCATCTTCTGCTTGCCTTCAAAGCGATACTGAAGGCGCCAGTGGCGACTGCCGGTTGGCGTGACGAGGAGGTGCAATCCTCCGCCATCGGAGAGCTTGCGCGGCTTCGCGCTCGGTTTGGCATTGCGGACGGCGGCATCTGACAGGGGCATTTTGTTGGTACCCGGTCTGTGAGTTGGTACCGAACGATGCCAACAAACGTTCCAAAATGCCAACAGGCGCGGCGATGCGCGCCAATGCGATGATCGCCAAAAATTCTTTGATTATAGTAGTTTAGCGCACTTCCGGTTACCCCCGGCGGGGAGGAGTGGTGCCCAGGGACGGAGTCGAACCGCCGACACTGCGATTTTCAGTCGCATGCTCTACCAACTGAGCTACCTGGGCGTAGCCGGCAACGGCTTCAAGCCGTGCGGAGCGGGCGGGTTATAGAGTCTCGCTCGCGCCCTGTCCATATGTCATGAAACGGAAATGCAGCCTTTCCCCAGGCGCGGCTCCGGGCGTGGCCGGCGCCCGCCGCGCGATCCTGGCGCCTAGCCGGCCGGCGCGTCGGCGATCCGGCTGCGGGGTTCGGTACCCGCCGGGCGGCCTTGCCGGCGCGGCTGCCGTGGCGCCTGTTCCGCCGTCCACGCGGGGGCGGAAGGTTCGGGGCGATACTTCGCGCGCGCTCAGCCTTCGCGTGGCGGCTTCGGGGCGAGGGAAGGCTCCTCGCCATCCTCGTCGTCATTCTCCGTCACCGGGATCGCGTAGACGCCGGTGAGCCAGCGGTTGAGGTCGATATCGGCGCAGCGGGCGGAGCAGAAGGGGCGATATTTCGTTGCCATCGGCTTGCCGCAGATCGGGCACGGCTTGCCGCCCGGCGCGCCGGCGGGCGTGTCGGCGCTCATTCCGGGTGGCCCCAGCGCTTGTGCACCGGGAAGCGCTCGCCGCCGAGAAGCGCCACGGTTTCCGCCAGCGGCAGGCCGACCACATTGGTGTAGGAACCGACCAGCTTGACCACGAACACGCCGGCAAGGCCCTGAATGGCATAGCCGCCGGCCTTGCCTTCCCATTCGCGCGCGGCGAGATAGGCGTCCATCTCCTCGCGCGAGAGGCGCTTGAAGCGCACCCGCGTCTCGACCAGCCGCGTGCGCACGCCGCCCTTGGGCGTCATCAGCGCGATGCCGGTATAGACGCGGTGGGCGCGGCCCGAGAGCAGGCGCAGGCAGTCCGCCGCCTCTTCGGCAATGTCCGGCTTGGGCAGGATGCGGCGCCCCACCGCCACCACCGTGTCGGCGGCGAGCAGGAAGGCGCCCTCATGCTGGCCCATGGCGCGGCGGCGCGCATCGGCGGCGTCCAGCTTCTCGCGCGCCAGCCGCAGCGCCAGCCGGCGGGGAAGCTCGCCGCGCTCGGGCGTCTCGTCAATATCGGCCGGCAGCAAGGCATCGGGTTCGATTCCGGCCTGGGCCAGCAGCGCCAGGCGGCGCGGCGAACCCGAGGCCAGCACCAGTGTCGGGCGGGCGCTCACGCGGTCACTCCTTTGCGCCGGCGGGCCGGCGGGGCAATCGGCCGGCAAGCTAGAGCATGTGCGGTGAAAACGGAACGGCCTTGCCGCCACCGGCTCATTTCGGGCGGAACCGGGCGCGGATCCGCCGTTCCAGCTCGTCGCGAACCTCGCGATAGGCGTCGAGCCGCTGCTCGCGGTTGCCGCTGGCCAGCGTCGGGTCCGGGGTCGGCCAGTATTCCACGTCGATGGCGTTGGTGCGGGTCAGTTCCAGCGCGCGGTGATGGGCGTCGGGGGAGAGGGTGATGACGAGATCGAAGCCGAGACCCTCATTCTCCTCCAGTTCTTCCAGCGTCTGCGGCCGGTGGCGGGAGAGATCGAGCCCGATTTCGTCAATGGCGGCGGTGACGAAGGGATCAGCCTCGCCCTTCAGCACGCCGGCCGAGCCGACATAGAGCGAGCGGCCGAACAGGTGGCGCGCCAGCACCGCCGCCATGGGCGAGCGCACGCAGTTCTGCCCGCACATGAACAGAACCGATTGCGGCCGCTCGCGGCGTGCGGCCGGCGCGGGGCCGGGGGAGGCGTCGGCGGAGGCGGGCGGCGCCACGCTCAGCCTTTCCAGTGCAGCGCGCAGACCAGCGTGAACAGGCGCCGGGCCGTGCCGAAATCGAGGGCGATCTTGTCCTTCAGCCGTTCGCGCAGCAGTTCGGACGCCTCGTTGTGCAGGCCGCGCCGGCCCATGTCGATGGCTTCGATCTGCGACGGGCTGGCGGTGCGGATGGCGGAATAATAGCTCTCGCAGACGAGGAAATAGTCGCGCACCACCCGCCGCAGCGGGCTGAGCGAGAGATGATGTTGCACGACAGGGCTGCCGTCCTCGCGCGTCACATCCAGCACCAGGCGCCCTTCATTGAGGCCGATGGCGAGGCGGTAGGGACCGGGGGCGGTGTCGCCCAGCGGGGCGAAGCTGTTCTCGGCGATGAGGTCGTAGATGGCGACGGCGCGCTCATGCTCGACATCGACATTGGAACGGCCGATGGAGGCGCCGTCCAGCGTCACCGCCGAGAGGCGGCGGGTCTCGACATGGGGATCCTCGCCGCCCATGGCGCGCCCGTCAGAGGTTGAGGCGGACCGCCACCGAGCGGGCGTGGGCGCCGAGCCCTTCCGCCTCGCCGAGCGCGATCGCCGCCGGGCCGAGCGCGCGTAGCTGCTCCGGCCCGCATTTGAGGATCGAGGTCCGCTTCATGAAGTCGAGCACGCCGAGGCCGGAGGAGAAACGGGCCGAGCGGGCGGTCGGCAGAACATGGTTGGAGCCGCCGACATAATCGCCGATTGCTTCCGGCGTGTGGGCGCCAAGGAAGATCGCGCCGGCATGGTGGATCGCCTCGGCCAGCGTCTCGGCGTCGGCGGCCATGATTTCCAGATGCTCCGGGGCGAGGCGGTTGGCCAGCGCCGGCGCCTCGTCAAGGCTGTGGAGAAGGATCACCGCGCCGAACTCGTCCCAGCTCTTCGCCGCGATGTCGCGGCGGGGCAGGGTGGCGAGCTGGCGCTCCACCGCCGCCACCACGGCATCGGCGAGGGCGGCGTCGTCGGTCATCAGGATCGACTGGGCGGCGGTGTCGTGCTCGGCCTGCGCCAGCAGGTCGGCGGCGATCCAGTCCGGATTCTGCTCGCCATCGGCGATGACCAGCACCTCGGAAGGGCCCGCCACCATGTCGATGCCCACCGTGCCGAAGACATGGCGCTTGGCCGCCGCCACATAGGCATTGCCCGGGCCGACGATCTTGGCGACGGGGGCGATGCTCTCGGTGCCATAGGCCAGCGCGGCGATCGCCTGCGCCCCGCCCACCCGGTAGACCTCATCGACCCCGGCAAGCTCGGCGGCGGCGAGCACCAGCGGGTTGAGCACGCCATCGGGCGCCGGCACTACCATGGCGAGCCGGGCGACGCCCGCCACCTTGGCCGGCACCGCGTTCATCAGCACGGAGGAGGGGTAGGCCGCCGTGCCGCCGGGCACATACAGCCCCACCGCGTCCACCGGCGTCCAGCGATGACCGAGCTCGACGCCGGCGGCGTCGACATAGCGCCCGCTCGTCGGCAACTGGCGCGCGTGATGGGCACGGATGCGCTCATGGGCGAAGCTCAGCGCCTCCAGCGTCGCGCCATCGCAGGCGCGGCGGGCGGCGGCGATCTCGTCCGCCGTCACCCGGAGGCCGAGCGTGCCGAGGTCCACCCGGTCGAAGGTCTTGGAAAAGGCGATCAGCGCCTCGTCGCCGCGCTGGCGCACGGCGTCGATGATCTGCGCCACCGCCTGCGCCACATCCGCCGACACTTCGCGCTTGGTGCCGAGAAAGGCGCGGAAGCGCTCCGGGAAGTCGGGCGAGCTTGTGTCGAGGCGAAGCGGCATGGCGGGGTCCTACGGGGTCGGCTTCCTGCACGTCGGCAGCGGCGCGCCTCCCCGCGGCACGCGCCGGCACCGATGCGGCGCGGGCGTCAGGTCGCGCGGGGCGCCGTTACCTGTTCGTCCTGTCCTATCGCAACCGGGCCCGCCGAAGACAAGGACATTCGAAGCCGAGGGGAGGCCCGGTATGCGGCAGGGCCGTCACGCCTCGTGACAGGGCGTTCCCTTGGCGTCCCAGGCGGGGCCGAGATCCTCCAGCCCCGCTTCCATGCACTCGACATCGAGCTGCACTTCGCCGCCGCCGGAGAACAGGAAGGTGACGGTGCCGGAGGGGGCGTCGGTTTCCTCGAAGGTGAGGGCGAGCAGGTTCAGCACGCCCTGCTTCTTCCGGAGGTCGATGCCGCGCAGGCGGGCGCCCAGAACGCGCTCGAAACGCAGCCCGGCCCGGCGGCGCACACAGGGGCCGACGGCGGCTGCCGCCGCGCCAATGGGCGCGTCGGCTTCGGCCATCGCCTCCGCCTGGATCGCCTTTTCCCAGTCGAAGCGGTTGGCGAGCAGGACGAAGCGGCGTTCCTTTGGCAGGAAGGTCATGTCGCCGATGGCGACCACCGCGTCCTGCAGATGCACCGAGAGGACCGCGAGATCCTCGGCGTCCAGCGCCACCAGTTTCAGCCCCGCCATTTCGTCCTCTCCGCCACCCTGCATGCCGCAGCGCCATTTGCGCCGGTCGCCGCGCGCCCAGTTCCGCGCGCCTGCCCCTGCGGCCCTTACGCCGCACAGATGGCGCCGCCCCCGCCCATCGGCAAGAGAGGCGCGGCGTCGGGAGAGATGCGGAGGGCCGCTCTCAGCCAGCCAGACGTTCGATTTCGGCGCCGCAGGCGGAAAGCTTCTCTTCCAGCCGTTCGAAGCCGCGATCGAGATGATAGACGCGGTGGATCATGCTCTCGCCCTCGGCGGCCAGCGCGCCGATGACCAGCGACACCGAGGCGCGCAGATCGGTCGCCATCACCGGGGCGCCCTTCAGCCGTTCCACGCCTTCGATGGTGGCGGTCTCGCCGTCGAGATGAATGCGGGCGCCGAGCCGGGCCAGTTCCTGCACATGCATGAAACGGTTCTCGAAGATCGTCTCGGTGATGTGCGAGGTGCCGCGCGCGCGGGTGGTGAGCGCCATGAGCTGCGCTTGCAAGTCGGTGGGAAAGCCGGGGAAAGGCTCGGTCGTCACCGTCACCGGGGCGATGCCGGCGCCGTTGCGCTTCACCCGCAATCCTTCGTTGGAGACGGTGATGTCTGCCCCCGCCTCGCGCAGCGTGTCGAGCGCCGTCTCCAGCAGGTCGGCGCGCGCGCCGGAGAGCAGCACCTCGCCGCCGGTCATCGCCACCGCCATGGCATAGGTGCCGGTCTCGATGCGGTCCGGCAGCACGCTGTGGCGGGCGCCGCGCAGCCGCGGCACGCCGGTGATGCGGATGGTCGCGCTGCCCTGGCCCTCGATTCGCCCGCCCATGGCGTTGATGCAGTCGGCGACATCGACGATTTCCGGCTCGCGCGCGGCATTCTCGATGATCGTCTCGCCTTCGGCGAGGCTCGCGGCCATCAGCGCCGTATGGGTGGCGCCGACCGACACTTTCGGGAAGACGATCCGCCCGCCCTTCAGCCCCTTCGGCGCGCGGGCGATCACATAGCCCGCGTCGATCTCGATCTCCGCGCCCAGCGCGCGCAGCGCGTCGAGATGAAAATCCACCGGCCGCGTGCCGATGGCGCAGCCGCCGGGCAGCGACACCTTGGCCTCGCCCATGCGCGCCAGCAGCGGCCCGATCACCCAGAAGCTGGCGCGCATCTTGGAGACGAGCTCATAGGGCGCGGTGGTGTCGACGATGACGCGCCCGTCGATTTCCAGCGTCTGGCCGGCATAGGCGTCGTCGCCGCGCCGCTTGCCATTCACCGTGATGTCGATGCCGTGATTGCCGAGAATGCGCTGCAACTGGGACACATCCGCGAGGCGCGGCACATTCTCCAGAATGAGCTTCTCGTCGGTGAGCAGGCCGGCGATCATCAGCGGCAGGGCGGCGTTCTTGGCGCCGGAGATCGGGATCGTCCCGTTGAGCGGGTTGCCGCCGACGATGCGGATGCGGTCCATGAGGTCAGGTACTCCTTCAGCGCAGCACAGGGGGCGCGACCTCTACCGGTCGCGTCCGACGCCTGTCGGCAGCGGCATGTCTGGACGATGGGGCCGATTCGTGGCGTTCCACCGGCTATTCCCGTCCATCTCTACCGCGTGGCGCGCTTTGCGACAACGCGCGCTCGTGAAGGCCCGCTCACGCCTCGCCATCGGGCTCGGGCGAGGCATCGGGGCGCTCGTCGGGCGCGGGATGCGCTGGCGCTGGCGGTTCCCTGCGGCCGCGCGCCTGCTGCTTGCGGCGGGAGAGATTGGCGCGCAGCGCTGCCGCCAGCCGCTCTGCGCGGGCCTGTTCCTCCTCGCCCTTCATCCTGCTGCTCCCGAAACGCCGCGCCGGCCTCCCGCCGGGCCTGCCCGCTCATCCTCAGCTTTACTGCGCCGCTCACCGCGACGGAAGAGCCGCCCGGCGTGGCGAAAGCCCGGCGGCGCCGGTGCTGGGCGCAATTCCCCCAGCCCCGTGCGCCCTCCCATGTCCACGGCATTCACAGCCCGGCGCACAGGGCTGGGGGAATTCCGCGGCGGGCGCTTGCGCCGGCCGGCGCACTGTGGCAAACGTCCCCGCGCTTTGGTGGCCTGACCCGCCAAGAGCCGGCGCTGCGGTAGCTCAGTGGTAGAGCACTCCCTTGGTAAGGGAGAGGTCGAGAGTTCAATCCTCTCTCGCAGCACCAGTTTTCCCAAGGAAAATCAGCACTTAAGCGCAAAACCTGTCCCTGCTCCCCCACGGGTCGGAGCGGAACAAACCGTGTTTGTCGCGGCGGGACTGGGAGAAAATCCGGGGAGTTCGTTCTCGGGCCGTTCTGGCGTGCACGCACAAACAAGGGTGGAGCCGCCTGACCCCCAAAAAGGAAACCCCGCCAAGCGCGGCAACGCTGGCGGGGCAATCCGTAGTGGCGATCATACCGAAGACAGCCAAGACGAAATTTATCACAGGTCTCCGGGGCGGACAATAACGCCGTTCGGGCGGCAGCCGATGACGCTTCGCCTGCTCGCGAGCCAGATGGCGGCGAGAGCGATCCAGCGGGACGCGGTCGTGCACAAGTGGCGGGTCTTCCGCGATATCCGCGAGGCCCGGGAGCTGATCGGAGCTACCGAGCGGTCCCTCTCGGTCCTGAATGCCCTGCTCAGCTTCCATCCTGAGACGGCTCTCGGCGGTGGCGCGGCCATCATCGTCTGGCCATCGAATGAGCAACTGGCGGCTCGCGCGAACGGCATGCCGCCGACCACCTTGCGCCGGCATATCGGCGTGCTCGTGGATTGCGGCCTGATCATCCGCCGCGACAGCCCCAACGGCAAGCGCTTTGCCCGGAGAGGCCGCGGTGGCGAGATCGAGCACGCCTATGGCTTCGATCTCGCCCCACTAGTCGCCCGCGCCGAGGAGTTTCGCGATCTCGCCGACGCGGTCCACGCCGAGAAAAAGGCCTTCCGGGTCGCCAGGGAGCGTCTCACGCTGCTTCGCCGGGACATCGTCAAGATGATCGACGTCGGTGCCCACGAGGGCATTCCCGGCGACTGGACGCGGGCGGAACGGAGCTATCAGGAGATCATCGCGCGGCTTCCACGCTCCGCGCCGCGCCAGCTCATCGAGGCGATTGCGGCCGACCTCGCCCAGCTGTCGGACGAAATCCGTGAGGCATTGGAATCATTCGCTAATTCATCGAATGCGGGCGCCAATGTGGCGTCGGGACGCGGGGCGTCCCGGCAATCAAATCGACGGCCTGCGGCGCGTCGAACACGGGGCGGGACTCCTGTCCTTTGGGGGTTTCGAAAGGGGGCTCTGGTCCCTTTCGCCTACGCCGCAACTCTGGTTGCGGCTAGTAAGTTATGCAGATGTCGCTCACGCGCCCCACGGCCCTCGCCAATCCACGCGCCATCTCCACCCGGATCACGAGCCGGCATCGGGTGGCCACGAACAACCAGCGTAACCACGATCTGCGGCTCGGCCGCCAGCCCGGCTATGTGGACGGCGACCGGACGGTTCGCAACCGCGTGCTGCTCGCCAATCTCACCGGCGGTGAGCTGCGGCTGATCTGCGATCAGCGGCGCGAGGCAGCGGGTCAGCTCCGGCAGCGGAGGGTGAGCGACAGCGCGGCCGTGTCGGTCGCCGGCATCATCACCTTCGGCAAGCAGGCGCAGGCCTGGGTCGAGGCGCTGCCCGTGGAGCGACAGGATCGCCTGTTCCGCAACGTCGCCGACGCCATCGCCGAGCGCCTCGGCACCACGCTGCATGGCCTCGTCGTCCATCTCGACGAATCCGCCATTCATGCCCACTACCAGCTCGCCGCCATCACCCGGGCCGGCGGCCCGGTTTCCAAGGTCGCGACCAAGGCCGTGCTGAACCAGCTTCAGGACATCGCCGCCGCCGTCGCGCAGCGTCACGAGCCCCGGATCGAGCGCGGGCACCGGAAGGTCGACCGCCTCGCCGCCGGGGCTAAACCGTCGGAGGTGGTGAACCGCTCCGTGCGCCAGCTTCACCAGGAGCTTCCGGCGGAGCTGGAAGCCCTCAATGAGCGCATTAATGCTGCCCGCGACAAGCTGGCGAAGAATGAGCGCCTGGCGAGGGAGTCCACACTGAAGGCCGAGAGGCTGGCCGACAATGCCGCCAAGTCGGATGCCGCGAGAAAGAATGCCGAGATCTATCACAGCCGCGCAGAGGCGGCGCGCGCCGATCTGGAGGCCGCTGAGGTGGCTTTGGCCGATACCCAGGCGAAGGTAGCGGCCGCGCAGGCGTCGCTGGCCGAGACCGAAGCCAAGCAGGCTGCGCTCGCCCATGTACCGCTCCCGGATCCGCCCGTGGTGGAGCCTCCTCCACGTGTGTTCCTTCCCATGGCCTCGACCACGCCGGAGGCATGGGCTGCCGAGCAGAGCGCCGTGATCGCGGGCCAATGGGAAGCGGTGCGGGCCGGCACAGCGGCCAGGCAGCGCGATCTCGAACGGCGTGAGCGTGAGGTGGAAGAGCGGATCAGGGTGGCGAACGAAGCGGAGCGGAGCCGCGGGATCCGGATCCGCCGGCGCCAGGAGGAAGCGGCGGCCGAGAAGGCCCGTGCCGCCGAGCTTGCCGCCGGCCGGCGCGCGATCGAGCGACTGAAAGAGATCGAAGCGAGCTGGAGGCCGCTCGACTTGTCCGAGGTGCTCGAATCGCTGGACTTCACCGCGCAAAGCGGAGGTGTCTGGCGTGGCGCAGCGGGCATGGCTGTCAAATTGGGCGACGCCGGCAAATGGCAGTTCAGGAGCGGCAGGGAGGCGGCCATCAAGGCCGGGGGCGGCGCGCTCGACCTTGTGGCCCTGATCCTCGGCTCCTTCGAACGGGCCGTTCTCCACCTGTGCCATGTCTTCGGTTTCGAGCGTCTTCGCCCGGAGGTGGAGGCGGCGGCGACTAGGGCTGTCATCGACCGCGAGCAACAGCCGCCTTCACTGTCTGATGGCCCCTCGATGTAGCCCCGATGTCAACATTCCTTGACACTCGGCCCGCAAGCGGGTCATTTCTGGCCGATGTCAAAGAACCTTGACGCGCTCAGCGTCACGCTGAGCTTGGCGCCGCCCTGCGCGTCTTGGCTCCTACGTCGTCGCAGGAGCAGATTCCGGCAACGCGCCATCGCGAAACGTCGCAGCCTCAAGGGTATCGGATCAGAGCGATTGAGCGTGGGACCTCAGGATATCGACGGTTTCAAGCAGCCCTACCGCCTCCATGTCCAGCAACAGAATCTCGGCGGTCTTTTCCGGCTTCTTGAGGCGGAGTCGCATGCGGCGCAGAGAAGCTACCGCCCGGCCCGGATCGAGGGAAATTGAGGTGGTCCCCATTCGCCGGACATTTTGGCGGCTTCGCTAAGCTTGGTTCTGGTGTGTGTCACGCCGCCTTGTTGATGCCGTCGCAGGCCATGTGGACCTCCTCCGGCGTTCTGCCGCCGAGAGCCGAGTGGGGCCTCGTGCGGTTGTAGTAGGTGATCCATCGGCCGATCCCGGCGCGGGCCTCGGACCCGGTCTCGAAGGCGTTGAGGTAGATGCACTCGTATTTCAGGGACCGCCAGAGGCGCTCGATGAACACGTTGTCCATCCACCGGCCGCGGCCATCCATGGAGATCCGCACGCCAGCGTCCAGCAGCACCTTTGCGAAGCGCGGGCTGGTGAACTGGCTTCCCTGGTCGGTGTTGAAGATGCTCGGCCGCCCGAACCGGGACAAGGCCTCCTCCAGTGCCTCGATGCAGAAGTCGGCCTCCATGGTGTTGGAGAGCCGCCAGGAGAGAACCCTGCGGCTGTGCCAGTCCATGATGGCGACCAGATACAGGAATCCGCGCCGCATCGGGATGTAAGTGATGTCGGCGCACCAGACCTGGTCGGGCTCCTCGATCGCCATGGTGCGCAAGAGATAGGGGAAGATGCGGTGCTGCGGGTGGCGCACCGTGGTCTTCGGCCGCTGGTAGATGGTGGCCAGCCCCATGCGGGCCATGAGGCGCCGCACACGCTTGCGCCCAACCTCGTGCCCCTGCCGGCGCAGATGGCGCACCATTTGCCGCGAGCCGTACCACGGCGTCTCGAGAAACTGGCCGTCGATCGCCCGCATAATGGCAAGAGTCTCGGGGCTTTCGATCCGCGGCCCGCCGTAGAAAGCCGACCGGCTGATGCCGACCAGGGCGCACTGGCGCGTGATCGGTAGTCGGGGGTGATCCGGTTCGATCATGTCGCGTTTTGCCCCCACGCTCATCGCCCGGAGGCCCGACGCAAAAAATCCCGTTCCACCACCAGTTGGCCGATCTTGGCATGGAGCTGGTCGATCTCGCTCTCGCGGGCGGCGTCGGCCGCTTCCGCCTTGCCGGAGAACACTGCGGCCATCCCCTCGATGGCCTGCTTCTTCCAAGCGTTGATCATGGTCTGGTGGAGACCATGCTTCGCCGCCAACTGGGCCACCGTCTGTTCCCCGCGCAGTGCCTCCAGGGCCACCTTCGCCTTGAAATCCGATGAATATCGCTTCCTCTTCCCGGTCATCGGGCTCGTCCTTCCGTCAGGCCGAACCAAGCTTAACTCCCTGTCCGGATTTCGGGGACCACCTCAAGGATATCCTCGCGCCCGGCGACACTTACGGGGTGCGGGCGCGCCTGGGGCTGAATTCCAACGGCGTCACCCCGGTGATCGGCCAGACAGGGCCGAGCACCGGGGGGGTGGAAACCGACAACTGGACCGGCAGCGTTGCCGCCGCGGTGACGACGCCCGGCGTCGACCTCGTGGCCGCCTATGTGCGGCGCATGAGCGGCAACTATTTCGCCGGCACCGAGGGCGACCTCACCGTCGCGAACCAGGACGGCGAGCCGGAAAGACTGTCGAATTACGGCTATGGCCAGCAGGTCTACAACACCTCGGAAGATGTCACCTCCGCGCTGGTGAAGGCGACCTTGCGGCCCGCCGACGGGCACGAGCTGCAGCTCAGCTATCTGCATTATGGCAATGAGTTCGGCGAGGTGTCGCCCTCCGCCATCGCCAACACCAGCAACGTGACCTGGCAATTGCCGCTCAGTTCAGTGAATGTAGACCAGGCCTCCGCCCGTTATCATTACCAGCCTGACGACAATGATCTCGTCGACTTCCGCCTGAATACCTATGTCTCCAATGTCGACGAGACCAATATCTACGCCCTGTCCGGCACGACCGGCGAGATCAGGCAGCAGGCCCGCAGTTTCGGCGTCAATGCCGAGAATGTCTCGCGCGTCTCGGTGAGGGACACGCCGCTGGCCCTGCGCTATGGCGGTTCCTACGTGACCCAGTCGGCCCAGCCGCTCGATTCCTACGACGCCTGGATGGCGGGCTGGGCGCTGCCCGCCAATGGCGACCAGGACATCGGCACGCTGTTCGGCAGGGCCAAATGGGAGCCGACGCCCTGGCTCGCCGTGGAAGCGGGCCTCGAATTCCTCACCTACAACACCGAGTTCAACGGCCAGCAGCCCTGGACCAATACAGGCGCGGATTTCACGGGCTATTCCGGCCAGGGGGTAAGCCCCAGCGCCAGCGTCACCGTCACCCCGCTGCCGGGCTGGCAGATCTACGCCCAGTACCAGAGCGGTATCCGCCCGCCCAGCGTGCGCGAGGTGAGCTTCACGCGCGGCGAGCAGATCTTCAATCCGGACCTCGATGCCGAAGAGGCCAGCAACTGGGAGTTCGGCACCAATTTCCTCAAGACCGACTGGCTCACCCCCGGTGACAAGGCCCGCTTCAAACTGGCCTATTTCGACAATACCACCGACAACTATATCGGCCGCGAATATGTCGGCAACTACATGTCGTTCTTCAATTATGACTATGTGCGCTTCCAGGGCATCGAAATCTCCGGCGGGTACGACGCCGGGTCGGTCTTCCTCGATTTCGGATTCAACTACTATACCGGCTTCGAATCCTGCCTGAAGGACGGGCTCTGCACCGATTACACGCAGCAGGCGGACTATCTCACCAATCAGATCCCACCGAAATTCACCGCCTCCATCACCGCCGGGGCGCGCTTCTGGGACGACCGGCTGACCTTGGGCGGGCGCGTGACCTATATGGGCGAGCGCCTCGCGCCGCTGGTGAAGGATCCGGACTATCTCTGGGTCACGACGCTCTGGGCCCCCTACACCACGGTCGACTTGTTCGGGCAGTGGAAGATCAACGATGCCATGACCCTCGATGTCAGCGTGCAGAACCTTCTGGACGCCTATTATGTCGACGCGCTCAACAATACCGACATGCCCGCCCCCGGCCGGGTGATCCGCGGCACGCTGACGGCGAAGCTCGGCAGTTCCGAACCGGTGACCTGGCCGACTTTCGGCCTGCCCGCGCGCAACATGCCGTGGAGCGGCCTCTATGCCGGCGGCCATTTCGGCTATGGCTTCGGCAATATCCACGGCACGACCACGGCGGCCGACGGCACCGCCACGGCGGTGACGCTCTCGGAATCGGCGGACCAGGATCTGTCGAACATGCTGGGCGGCATCCAGGCGGGCTTCAACTACCAGTTCGCCAACGGCCTCGTGTTCGGCGTCGAAGGCGATGTCTCCTGGACCGGGATCGAGGGCGCGCAGGACGCGCTGGCGATCGAATCGGCCTATCTGACCCAGCGCCAGATGCTGCAGGCGCACACGGTGTATGATGTCGACTGGCTCGCCACCATTCGCGGCCGGATCGGCTACGCCTGGGACCGGCTGATGGTCTATGGCACCGGCGGCGTCGCCTTCCTGCAGGAGACCGAGACCCGCACCCAGTACCGGTCCAACACGGCGAGCAGGGATTATCCAGGCGGAACCTATACGGAGCGGCTCTTCTCTGAAACGTCAGACAGGGTGCGCACAGGTTACGCCCTGGGCGCCGGAGCGGAATATGCGATCTCCGATAAATGGTCGCTGAAACTCGAATATCTCTATGCCGGCTTCGGGACGGAGACGTTCGACTTCAGTGATGCGCGGGCCGGCGTGACGCTCCCCTATACCGTGCGCTGCACCTCCTCCAACCGCACACCGCCCTGCCCGGGAGGCTGGAGAGGCAACATCACCGTTCCCGGCTCGTCGGAAACCGTCAATGGCCGCGAGGCCTCCAACTCGGCCGAGCTGCAAATGCTGAAGATCGGCCTCAATTACCGCTTCTGACGGCGGGCGGCCGGTCGAGCGGGCAGGTGCCGCAATAGGCAAGTGCGGGCACGAGGTGGCGCAGGCAGCAGACGCGGCGCTGGCGGGTGCCGTCGGCGAGGTAGCGCACCGGCTCGGCGAGCGGGTTGGCCGCGCCGGAGGCGAGCCGCCGCCGCGCCAGCAGCTTGCGCCCGTGCCGCAGGCCGGGAACCGTGAAGATAACGAGCACCATGCGGCTTTTGTGCCGTGTGCGTTAGATCAGCACCCGCTCGACCTCGTCCAGCGTCACCTCATCCGACCGCCGGTCATGCTGCGTGTGCGGGCTGGCTTCCAGCATCGTATTTATGAAGATCGAAAGCGTTCGGTGCCGCCGACATACAGGGACTGTTCTCCCGCGGCCCCCTCGCCCCTCACGGGCGGGTAGATGTGTGATTCGCAGGGTTGGATAGGCGCCGGGTCATATGTGCCCGATTCTGCAGCCTCGAATTGAAGCAAGCTGATCGTGTCGCGCGGTGCTCGCCCTTCGATGCAGGCGCTACCAAGCGCTTGGGCGCCTGGCACCGAGCCGGTCAGGCCGTCGGATGGCACGAGACATCGTGGCAACGATGCGAACTGAAACCCTTCATCTGGCGCGCCGATCCCAACGCGATCATCGCCGCACGGAACCGAGGGTTCCAAGCGCTGGAGTCAATCCACTAGCTGCGGTAGCTGCGGCAATGCTGCCAGCTATGCCGCTGACTATATTCGCGACGCGACTCATATCCGCCGGGGTTGAACCCGATGCCACAGATATAAAGGCCGCCTCACCCTCGCGAGCGAACTGTATAGTTCTTCCAGGAACCGTCTTTCCGAAACCAGTGCCGGCGACATCCATTGCTGTATTTGTATAAGTCGCATAAGCCGAATAAGACGCGCTTATTCCACCAGGTACAGTACTAAAATTACTGGCAAAATTTTGATTAATTCGATTGTAAAAATCTGAAGCGAAGGTTCCCATAGGTATTATGCCTTTTGCTAATTGCCGAGATATCGTACCCAGAAGATCGAAAATCCTCCAATGACAAATATGATAAGATATAAAATAGTAGCTATCATCATTAATATGTATTTTAGCAAAGATTCTCTTATGTTAAAAACGCCAAGCCTAGTCGTTATAACACCAGATATGATAGACAAAATTATATGTGGTATAAGAACAAAGAAAGACATGTATATAAATGCAAGAAATAGAAGCTCCATAAAGGGGCCGCCACTTTGTAGATATTTAGTTATTAAATCAGCCATATCTATATGGGTCCTATTACATTACAACAGTCGAGTTTTGTTGGATTTTATTCTTCATTAAATGCAAATTTTATTGTATCTGTTATTGGTTTTACGAGAAATGATAGCGCAGTCCTATGACCTGTCTTGATAAAAACATCAGCTGGCATTCCTGAAATAAGCGTGGAGAGCGCTTGCCGCACTCGGCGAGAACCAGCAGCGATGACACCAGCCGCCCCTCGAGAATCAGCCGGTCCAGCTGATCCCACAGCAAGGCAGGAGCCCGCTTGTAGGCATTCGCCGCCGCCAGAAACTGGTTGAAGGTCAGCTGCTCGTCGCCTGCTTCGCACGCCAGCAGCCTTTCTAAGGAGACCCCGACCGCCTTGGCAGCCGCCTCCGGCGTGAGGCGGGCTGTTTCGCGGGCCCACTGCAGGATTCGGGGATTGACGTTGGCGGGTATGCTTTTGGCCATGGCTACAGACTAGGTGTTTAGTCCCAGCATGTCATGGCTTGGCTGACGGATGAAGAGCTCTGGCTTTTCGACGCTGATGGATTTGAGCGCTTCGAGCGGCGTCTTGAACCGAAGCGCCTTGAGCTGCTTGGCGTAGTTGTAGGCGAGCAGCCAGTCCCGAACATGGCGTCGCAGGTCGTCGATCGAGGCGTAGTGGAACGCGCGCACGGTCGCGTCCTTGATTGTGCGGACCATCCGTTCGGCCTGTCCGTTGGTCCAGGGGTGATACGGCTTGGTGAGCCTGTGCTCGATATCGTGTTCGGCGCAGACCCTTCCGAAGACGTGGGCGATGGAGCCGCCTTCAGCCCTCTTGTCGTGCTGGACAAACTGAACGCCGTTGTCAGTCAGCACCGTATGGATCTTGTAGGGAACGGCCATGAGCAGAGCCTTGAGGAAGCCGGCGGCGACCAGCTTCGTCGCCTTCCGGTAGATTCTGGCGAAGACCAGCTTGGAGGTGCGATCGACGGCCACGAACAGATAGGCCTTGCCGCCTTCATAGCGCAGCTCGGCGATGTCGAGGTGGAAGTAGCCGATCTCATAGGCCTTGAAGCGCTTGGGCTTCTCGCGGTCGGCCTTTGGCAGGCGCGAGATCCCGTGCCGTTGAAGGCAGCGATGCAGCGAGGAGCGCGTCAGATGCGGGATGACCTCCTTCAAGGCGACGAAGACATCGTCCAGCGGCAGGCAAGCCTGCACCCGCAGAGCGACGATCGCGGCCTCCTCAATGGCGGAGAGAGTGGAACTGCGCCGCTCCTTCGGACCCATCGCCTTGTCTTCGACCGTCCGGCGGGATCGCCACTTCCTCACCGTTTTCTCGTTGATCCCGAAGCGTCGCGCGAGCTCCGCGGCCGAAGCTTGCGATCGTTGTAGCTCCGCTCGAATAGCGTGCGTGGTCTTGGCGCTCCCGTGAAGAACCTGGCCCATAGCGTGTCCCTCTCCAACGGAGATAATGATACGCCATCACACTGTGGGACTAAACACCTAATGCCCGTAAAGCGCGTCGGAACAGGTGCGCAGCTAGGATCGCCAGTTTTGCCGTAGACGTCGCAAATGTCATAATAGACTCCGACCTGTCGAGGCCTATCAATATCCGAGGGAGCCCGAAGACGACTTTCCGACGATGCGCCCCTTTCCCGGGAAAATGACGAACTGATCCTGGTTCTGGGCCGGAGTCGCGGTTGGCCGAAGGCAGCGTATTGCTATGAGCATGGCACTTCTACGACATTGGCAAATCGTAGATGACTCGCGCTCGCAAAGCGGCACAGCCTCCGGTAGCATTCGGCCACGACCCTTCGGAATTACAATCAGCGGATGGCTTGCCGGGCAAGACCGTCGGTCAGCACGCCCATGCGGGCTGGCTTAGCTAGCTATCGGTGCTCCCATTCTGATGGTGACGCTGCTTCCGTTTCCTAGAGTTGGTTGTGCCATGCCTGCTACTTACGCCCATTCTCTGCCTGGCCAAACGTTAGCGACCTGGGAGACACTCGCCAAGCACAGCACGGCGGTCGGCGCGATGGCCGCCGATTTCGGTGAGCCTCTGGGATGGACAGAGGCGCTGCGCCTCGCCGGCAACCTTCACGACATCGGCAAGGCGTCGCCGGAGTTTCAGGCCTATATCGCCGGACAGCGCCCCTCCGGCGGCGACCATTCCTCAGCCGGCGCGCGCATCGCGCTCGACCATTACGGCAACGGGCCGGGCCGGGCGCTTGGCACGATCCTCGCCGCGATCATCGCCGCCCATCACGCGGGCCTTGCCGATGGTCAGGAGCTGAACCGACGCATGGCAGCGGCGCAGCGTCTGGTGCCGGCCGACTGGCAACGCCATGCGGCCCCTCTGCCGGAGCCGATCGCTCTGCGGCCCTCGACGCGCCCTCCGGGCGGAGGCCCCAGAGGCTTCGCCCAGAGCTTCCTGATGCGGATGCTGTTCTCCTGCCTCGTCGATGCCGATTTCATCGCCACCGAGAGCTTTTACGCGCAGGCGACGGGTGAGACGGTCGAGCGGGGCGGCCACACCGATCTCGCCGCCCTGCGCGACAGGCTCGCCGCCTTCATGGCAACCAAGCGCGCCACGGCCGACACAACCCCGCTCAACACGCTGCGCGCCGAGATCCTCGATCACGCCCTGGCAAAAGCCGCGCTGAAACCGGGCCTGTTCAGCCTCACCGTGCCGACCGGCGGCGGCAAGACGCTCGCCTCGCTCTCCTTCGCGCTGGAACATGCGATGCGCCACGGGCTGCGCCGCGTCATTTATGTCATTCCCTATACCTCGATCATCGAGCAGACGGCCGAGGTTTTCCGGCAGGCGCTGGGCGGTAGCGCCGACATTCTCGAACACCATGCCAGCTTCGACTGGGAAAAGGCCCGCAAGGAAAAGCCGGCGGACGACGAGGCCCCCAGTGCGCTGGCTAAGCTGCAGCGGGCGGCAGAAAACTGGGATGTGCCGATCGTCGTCACAACGGCGGTGCAGTTCTTCGAGAGCCTGTTCGCCAACCGCACCTCGCGCTGCCGCAAGCTGCACAACATTGCCGACAGCGTTGTCGTTCTCGACGAGGTGCAGACCCTGCCCCTGCCCCTGCTGCTGCCGAGCCTCGCCGCGATCGAGCAACTGGCGCTGAACTACCGCACCAGCGTCGTCCTCTGCACCGCCACCCAGCCCGCCCTGCGGAAAGTCGATGGCGCGCTGATCGACAAGGAGAGGCGGCCCATCGGCCTCGACCTGCCGCAGGAACGGGAACTGGCACCCGACCCGACGGCGCTCTATACGAGGCTGAGGCGCGTGGCCGTCGACAGGCTCACAGATCCCGTCACCGATGAGGCCATCGCCGCGCGCTTTGCCGAGCAGCCGCAAATGCTGTGCATCGTCAACACCCGCCAGCACGCACGGGCCCTGTTCGACGCCATCCGCCCACTGTCGGGCGCTGTGCATCTATCGACGCTCATGTGCGCCCGCCACCGCCGGCTGGTATTGGCCGATCTGCGGGCCAAGCTGGAGGCGGGCGAGCCGGTGCGGCTGGTGGCAACCTCCCTGATCGAGGCCGGCGTCGACATCAGCTTCCCCGAAGTGTGGCGCGCCGCGACGGGCATCGATGCCATCGCCCAGGCTGCCGGACGCTGCAACCGCGAAGGCAAGCTGAAGGACGCGACCGGGGCACCCCGCCTCGGCCGCGTGGTGGTTTTCGAGCCGGCCAAGTGCGGGCTTCAGCAGGAGGTCAAGACACGCTGGCAGGCGGCGCAGCCAGCCTTCGACGCGCATCCCGATCCGCTCGGCCTCGACGCGGTGAAGGACTATTTCGCCGAGCTTTACTGGCGCAAGGGCGACGCCACTGTGGCGTTCGATACCGCCAGGGTCGGCGCCTATCCCGGGATTCTGCGCGCCATTGGAGAAACAGCGGCCGACCTTGAGTTTCCTTTCAGCTCCATCGCCGCGGCTTTCCGCATGATCGACGATGTGATGGAGCCGGTGGTCGTGCCATGGCGAGCCGACACGTCCGACCGCGATGCCGAGGACGTGCTCGCCCGCATTTCCGGCATGGAGCGTCCGCGTACGGCCGACCTGCGGCGGCTCCAGCACTATGTGGTCTCCATCCCGCAGAAGGCGCGCGACGAGTGGGTGGCGCGGGGCGTCCTGCGCCCGGTTCATCCACAGCTCGGCGACGCGATGCTGCGTTTTGCAGACGACGCGCATTACCGCCCCGAGACGGGTTTGGACCTTGACGACACGACCTATCGCGAACCGGCGCTCAACATCATCTCCTGATCTGGCCTGCCGCGCCGCAGCGTTCTCCTTTGGCAGACCGCGAGGCGGGGACGGCCGGACCGGCCGAGAGGCTCAATCAGCGGTGGAAAAACGTCGCTACGGCAGGTCATCGCCATTGCGCGACCGAAGGTGTTTCGGTGAGGATGATGAACGCTCTTCCGGCTGATCGCGTATGAGGTTTTGCCATGTCGTATGGGGTAAGACTCCATGTGTGGGGTGAGCGTGCCTGCTTTACCCGGCCGGAAATGAAGGTTGAACGCGTCTCCTATGAGGTCATGACGCCCTCCGCTGCGCGCGGCATTCTTGAGGCAATTCACTGGAAGCCGGCGATCCTCTGGGTCATTGACCGCATTCATGTGCTGAAACCTATCCATTTTCAGTCCTTCCGCCGTAACGAAGTGGGCGCCAAGGCCAGCGCGGCCTCGGCCGGCGCGGCGATGCGCGCCGGCAGCACGGTGGGTCTTGGCCTGGTCGTGGAAGACAACCGCCAGCAGCGTGCGACGCTGTTTCTCAACGACGTTGCCTATGTCATCGAGGCGCATTTCGAGCTGACGGCAAAAGCCGGACCGGAGGACAGCGAGGCCAAGCACCTCAGCATGTTCAACCGGAGGGCGGCGGCCGGTCAGTGCTTTCACCGCCCCTGCCTCGGCACCCGCGAATGCGTGGCGAATTTCGCGCTGATCGCGCCCGACGCACCACTGCCCGAGAACCGGTTGCCGGACGAGCAGCGCAACCGCGATCTCGGCTGGATGCTGCACGACATCGACTTCGCGGACGGAAATACATCACGCTTCTTCTACGCCTGCCTGACGGACGGCGTGCTGGATGTCAATGCCTGCCTCGCCGGGGGGACGGTGGCATGACCGTCCTTCAGGCGCTCGATGCCTATTACGAGCGGATGGCCGCGCGGGGGGAAGCGGAACCGCCGGGCTTCTCGCGGGAGAAGATCAGCTTCGCCATCGAAATCTCGGAACAAGGCACGCCCGTCGCGATCATCGACCTGCGCGCTGCGAGCGGCAAGAAACTGGTTCCACAACTGCTTTCGGTCCCGGCAGCGGTCAAACGGACCGCCGGCATCCTGCCCAACCTGTTCTGGGACAAGAGTTCCTATGTGCTCGGCCGCACCGCCGGCGAGGGCAAGCGCACCGGGCAGGAGCATGAGGCGTTCAAGACCCTTCATCGCGAGCGTCTGGCAGGCGCTCACGATGAAGGGCTCGCCGCCCTTTCCGCCTTTTTGGAGAATTGGACCCCCGACCAGTTCGACGCCTCGCCATTCGCAGCCGACATGCTGGACACCAACATCGTCTTCCGGCTGCGCGGGGAAAAGCGCTTCATTCACCAGCGCGAAGCGGCGCGGGCTCTGCTTGCGGCACAGGCCGGCGGCGAGGGTGCGCAGGTTAACTGCCTCGTCACAGGAGGCCGGGCCGTCGCCCAACGGCTGCATCCCACGATCAAAGGGGTCAACGGCGCGCAGTCGTCCGGGGCAGCACTCGTCTCCTTCAATCTCGACGCCTTCACCTCCTACGGCAAGGAACAGGGCGACAACGCCCCGACCTCCGAGGCCGCCGCCTTCCGTTACGGCGCCGCGCTGAACGGCATGCTGGAACGCGCCAGCCGCAACCGCCTGTCGCGCGGCATCGGCGACGCCACGGTGGTGTTCTGGGCAGACACGTCGGAGATCGTCGACGAGGCAGCAGCGCAGGCGGCGGAGGACTGGTTCGCGGCGTGGGCCGAACCGCCGGACGACGCCGATGAGGCGCGAAAAATCCGGCAACAGCTGGACCTCGTCATGGAGGGGCGCCCGGTCGAGGCGATCGACGCTCGGCTGCATGGGCGAACCCGCTTCCATGTCCTCGGCCTCGCCCCCAATGCCGCGCGGCTGTCGGTGCGCTACTGGCTGAGCGACGATTTCGGGGCTTTCGTCGCACGTCTGGCCGGGCATTACCGCGACATCGCCATCGAGCCGACGCCGTGGGGCGAGCGGCCACCCTCCATTTCCTGGCTGCTGCTCAAGACCACGGCCATGCTGGAGAAATACGACAACATCCCGCCTTTGCTGGCCGGCGAGATCGCGCGCGCGGTGCTGGAGGGCACGCGCTATCCGCGCTCGCTGCTGGCGGCCGCGATCATGCGGCTGCGGGCGGGCGATGATCCTTCCACCGGCTGGCACGCCGCGGTGATCCGCGCGGTGCTCGCCCGAGACTTCCGCCTCAAACTGCCGGACCCGCACGCGCCCGAAAGCCACGACCGCGCCAAGGAGGAACTGCCCGTGAGTCTCCAGAAGGAGAGTTCCAATTCTGCCTATCAGCTCGGCCGCCTGTTCGCCGCCTATGAGACGGCGCAGCGCCTGGCGCTCGGCAAGGTGAACGCCACCATTCGCGACCGCTATTTCGGCGCCGCTTCGGCAACGCCGGCCAGTATCTTCCCGCTGCTGATGCGCGGCGTGCAGAACCATCTCGGCAAGCTGAGGAAGAGCGGCAAGGGCGGTTGGCTGGAACGCGAGATCGAGGAGATCACCGGCCACCTTGGCGACCACCTGCCGCGCTCGCTCCCGCTCGAAGCGCAGGGCCGCTTCGTGCTCGGCTATTACCACCAGCGCAAGGGCCAGTTCGCCAATCGCGAAGCTGAGGCCGACCTCGCCAGCACCGACGCAGAGGACCACGACAATGACGAGTGAATCGAACGCCCTCACGCGTCGGCACGAATTCGTGCTGTATTTCGATGTCGTGAACGGCAACCCGAATGGTGACCCCGACGCCGGCAACATGCCGCGCCTCGACCCCGAGACCAATCAGGGTCTGGTGTCCGATGTAGCCCTCAAGCGCAAGATCCGCAACTATGTTGCGCTCGCCCGGCCGGACGCTCCCGGCCACGAGATTTACATGCGCGACGGCGCCACGCTTAATAACGAGCACAAGCGCGCCTGGGCGGCGGTGCTGCCGGATGTCACCAAGGCGGATGAGCTCAAGAAGGGGCCGAAGGACGAAGCCAAGGCCCGCGAACTCACCGCCTGGATGTGCGCCAATTTCTGGGACATCCGCAGCTTCGGCGCTGTCATGACCACCGGCGTCAATGCCGGGCAGGTGCGCGGGCCGGTGCAGATCAACTTCGCCCGCTCGGTCGAGCCGATCCTGCCGCTGGAAATCTCCATCACGCGCCTCGCCGCGACCACGGAAGCCGACGCCGATGCCAAAGGCGGGCGCACCATGGGCCGCAAGCACATCGTGCCTTATGGGCTCTATCGCGCGCATGGCTATGTCTCTGCGCCGCTGGCCTCCCACCCGACCAAGGGCACCGGCTTCTCCGACGCCGATCTCGATCTGCTGTTCGAGGCGCTGGCCAACATGTTCGAGCATGACCGCTCCGCCGCGCGTGGCGAGATGGCGACCCGCAAGCTCATCATCTTTCGCCACGCCTCGGCGCTCGGCAACGCGAAGGCCAATGAGTTGTTCGACCGCGTGAAGACCTGGCGGGTGTTCCGGGACGAGAAACACACACCCGGCGACGAGAAGCTCGACAACGCCCCGCCGGCCCGCAGCTTCGCGGATTACGCCATCACCATCGAGCGCGACGGCCTGCCCGACGGCATCGAGATCATCGAGAGGTAGGCCGCCATGCCGGCCTCCCCCATCGACCGCGAGACGGAGGAGGCGCTGATCCCGCTCTCGGCGCTGCAGCACTACCTGTTCTGCCCGCGCCAGTGCGCACTCATCCATGTCGAGCAGCTCTGGGCCGAGGATGCGGCGACGGCCGAAGGGCGGCTGTTTCACGACAAGGTCGACGCCGGCCGGGCCGAGACCCGGCCGGGCCAGCGGGTCGCCCGCGGTGTGGCCCTGCGCTCCGTCGCGCTGGGTGTCACCGGCAAGGCGGATGTGGTGGAGTTCCGCGGCCGCGACCACCTCACGCCCTTCCCGATCGAATACAAGCGCGGCAAGCCCAAGGCGCATCGGGCCGACGAGGTGCAGCTCTGCGCACAGGCCATGTGCCTGGAGGAAGCGTTCGGCGTGCCCGTGCCCGAGGGCGCCCTGTTCTATGGCGAAACCCGCCGCCGGCAGGGCGTCGCCTTCGACGAGGCGCTGCGCGCCCTGACCCGGCAGACCGCCGACGCTGCGCGCTCCATGATCGCGTCGCAGGCCACACCGCCGCCGGTCCACATGCCGGCGTGCCGCCGCTGCTCGCTCGAAGCGCTGTGTCAGCCGGCCCGACTTGAGGCCCCTCCCTCCGTGGCCCGCTGGCTGGCCGCCCAGATCGGAGCGTGAGGCGGCGATGCGGCGTATGCTCAACACCCTCTACGTCACCAGCGAGGATGCCTGGCTGCGCAAGGATGGCGCCAATGTCGTCGTCGAGATCGACGGTTCGGAACGCGGCCGCGCCCCGCTGCACATGCTGGAGGGGGTGGTCAGCTTCGGCCGGCCGGGCGCCTCGCCGGCGCTGCTGGCCGCCTGCGCGGAAGCCGGCATCACGATCTCGCATCTCGACCCCAATGGCCGTTTCCTCGCCCGTGTCGAAGGCCCCCGCACCGGCAACGTGCTGCTCCGCCGTGCGCAGTTCCGCGCCGCGGACAATCCCACGCGCGGCGTGCCCATCGTCCGCGGCATCGTCGCCGCAAAGGCCGCGAACCAGCGCACCGTCATCCGCCGGGCGCTGCGCGATCATGGCGACAGCCTGCCCGGCGGCGGCCGGGAGGCGCTGGAAGCCGCCGAGCGGCGCCTGACCGATGTCGCCCGCCGCACGCTTGCCGCGACGAGCGTCGATCTGCTGCGCGGGCTGGAGGGAGAGGCGGCGCAGGCCTATTTCGGCGTCTTCAACCAACTGCTGCGAACCGGCGATCCCGCCTTCGTTTTCGGCGGACGCTCCCGCCGTCCGCCGCTCGACCGGGTGAACGCCCTTCTGTCTTTCTTCTACGCCTTGCTCGGCCATGACTGCCGGTCAGCCCTGGAGGCGCACGGGTTGGACCCGCAGGTCGGCTTTCTTCATAGCGACCGGCCAGGGCGCGCCAGCCTGGCCTTGGATCTGATGGAAGAGCTGCGTCCCGTGCTGGCGGACAGGCTTGTGCTCAGCCTCATCAACCGTCGGCAACTCGCTGCGGACGATTTCACGGTCGAGGACGCGGGCGGCGTGCGGCTCAACGAAACCGCCCGCAAGCGGGTTCTCGTCGCCTGGCAGGAGCGCAAGCGCGATGAACTGACCCATCCCTTCTTCGGCGAGAGCATGCCTCTCGGCGTTGTGGCCCATGCCCAGGCGCAGCTTCTGGCCCGCCATCTGCGCGGCGATCTCGACGGCTATCCCGGCTTTGTCTGGAAATGATGCATGTTGATGCTGGTCGCCTATGATGTGCGAACCGAGACAGCGACCGGCCGCCGCCGGCTCCGCCGCGTCGCGCGGGCCTGCCTCGATTTTGGCCAGCGCGTGCAGAATTCGGTGTTCGAATGCGAGGTCGACCCCGCGCAGTGGGTGGCCTTGCGGGCGAGGCTCATCGCCGAGATCGACGAGGCAACCGACAGCCTGCGCTTCTATCGGCTCGGCGCGGACGGCAAACGCCGCGTTGAGCACATCGGCGCCAAACCAACCCTCGATCTCGACGGGCCGCTGCTGTTCTAAGCCCGCGCGCGAACCCCAAGCGGCCATTCTCGGCCGGGGCGGTTCGCGCACCGCGCAACCTCTTGCGCCCAAAGGGAATGCTTTCCCCAGAACGCCTCTTCCGCCACCGATGCTGGACCCATGTGTGGAGGATCGCGGAGCACGTACCTTTCCCCCTTTGCCGCCAGAGTGTTAGTGAGGGAGCGGTCGCCCCCCATGCGGGGGCGTGGATCGAAACGACAAGAAGAGGTCGCGCGGACGCATCGACGGCAGTCGCCCCCCATGCGGGGGCGTGGATCGAAACTCGTAATCGTCGAGTTCGAACACGTGGGTCCAAGTCGCCCCCCATGCGGGGGCGTGGATCGAAACCTCAAATACCACAAGTGATTGGTCGCGCTATCAAGTCGCCCCCCATGCGGGGGCGTGGATCGAAACATCCCGAACCGCGTCGACCGGCTGGAGATCGCATGTCGCCCCCCATGCGGGGGCGTGGATCGAAACGCTGAAATGGACGGCAAGACGCGGATCGTGGCGGGTCGCCCCCCATGCGGGGGCGTGGATCGAAACGCGATCTACAATGAGGGCCTGAGCGCGCTGCAACAGTCGCCCCCCATGCGGGGGCGTGGATCGAAACCTTGCTGACTGCACGCACGATCTGGCCGGCTTCGTCGCCCCCCATGCGGGGGCGTGGATCGAAACCCGCAGAAGGAAGTGCAGCCGCTCGACCTTCTGGTCGCCCCCCATGCGGGGGCGTGGATCGAAACAACGAGGGGCTGAGCGCCTTGCAGCAGGTCGCCGCGTCGCCCCCCATGCGGGGGCGTGGATCGAAACTGGAAGGTGATCGTGTGGGACAAGGTGTTCGGCTGTCGCCCCCCATGCGGGGGCGTGGATCGAAACTATGACCTCGCCGAGCAATGTGAAGAGCGCGGCGGTCGCCCCCCATGCGGGGGCGTGGATCGAAACACGATAGCTGCCTATTCGGACTTGGCCGGTGGGGTCGCCCCCCATGCGGGGGCGTGGATCGAAACTCGATGGTGATGCCGTGCGCGCCTGGGTGCAGCGTCGCCCCCCATGCGGGGGCGTGGATCGAAACTCAACGCAGCTTCCGCCGGCCTCGGCATTCTCGCGTCGCCCCCCATGCGGGGGCGTGGATCGAAACCAGGAACTCGGCGAAGGCCTGCTGTTCCATCGGCGTCGCCCCCCATGCGGGGGCGTGGATCGAAACAGCGTCAGCCGCCCGTCGGCCAACGCTTCGGAAAGTCGCCCCCCATGCGGGGGCGTGGATCGAAACTTCATGCCGACAATCTGGAGATTTGCCATGGACCGGTCGCCCCCCATGCGGGGGCGTGGATCGAAACACGAAGGCGATGAAGGCTACCGGCGTTCCGGCGGTCGCCCCCCATGCGGGGGCGTGGATCGAAACTCTGAACGGCGGATATGATCGCTTCAAATTGTGGTCGCCCCCCATGCGGGGGCGTGGATCGAAACGTCGTGCAGGCGGTTCCGACCGCCGTAAACGACATGTCGCCCCCCACGCGGGGGCGTGGATCGAAACGCTGTAACCGTCAAGCGCCTGTCAGCATATCCGAGTCGCCCCCCACGCGGGGGCGTGGATCGAAACTCGCCCTTCTTCACGCCAACATCAGCGACAAACTGTCGCCCCCCATGCGGGGGCGTGGATCGAAACTCCTGCGCCGTCGTCAGCTTCGGCTTGCCCCTCGTCGCCCCCCATGCGGGGGCGTGGATCGAAACGTCACCGCGAACCCTGCCGAGCCGCCATTGCGGGTGTCGCCCCCCATGCGGGGGCGTGGATCGAAACCTCGCCCACCTGCCCGGCGCCCGCGCGCAGAGCGGTCGCCCCCCATGCGGGGGCGTGGATCGAAACACGTCGGCGCTCTGCTCGATCCGCTCGTACCAGGTCGCCCCCCATGCGGGGGCGTGGATCGAAACATGGGCGGTTGAGCTTCGCTTCGCGCCGTCGCCCGTCGCCCCCCATGCGGGGGCGTGGATCGAAACGCGAACATGAAGCTTCGCCTTGGTCAGGGCCAGGGTCGCCCCCCATGCGGGGGCGTGGATCGAAACACGGTATCGCCCGGCTTGATCGTGCGACGCGCGCGTCGCCCCCCATGCGGGGGCGTGGATCGAAACATTCGGAGCAACATCGTTCGGGTCAACGACATCGCGTCGCCCCCACGCGGGGGCGTGGATCGAAACCTAGAAGTCGGAGACGTTGGCGCTGACGATCCAGGTCGCCCCCACGCGGGGGCGTGGATCGAAACATCGGGTCCATCGCCTTGATGTGGCCGAGTGGCGTCGCCCCCGACACGCAGGCTTGGATCAAATCTCCGGCGAGGTGTAGCCCCTCCCGTGAGGTGGAGTTGTCGCTCCCTGCACGGGGGACCGTAGCGACCGAGTTCTCAATCTGTGAGCATCCGCCTTCGCGGCAACAATTCGGAAAGCTACAGCGACGCTCTCGTCAAGAAGATCAACGGTCTCGACAAGGCAGGCTTAGCTCCCCGTGCCGGCCTCCCTGGCCAACCGCAAAAGGAACTTCAGGAGAACGGGCGCCGCCTCAAGCCGCCTGTCCGACGGGCGCGTAAGGCTCGATCCTGGCGATGTCAGCCGCCAGCTTCGGCGCTTCGGTCTCCACGTCATAGGCCTGCTGAAGGTTGAGCCAGAAACCTGGCGTCGTGGAGAAATAGCGGGCGAGCCGAAGGGCGGTGTCGGCCGAGATGCCGATTTCCTCCCGCGCGATGCGCTCGATGCGGGTGCGCGGCAGGCCAAGAGCCTTGGCGAGCTTTCCGGGGCTCATGCCGAGCGGAACCAGGTACTCTTCGCGGAGGAATTCTCCGGGATGCAGGGGACGAGCGAAGTTCACAGCCACGGCGACCCTCCTTGGTCTAGTGGTAGTCGGTAATCTCAACATCCGCAGGGCCTGCGTCGGTCCAGCGGAAGCAAATGCGCCATTGATCGTTGATGCGGATCGAATGCTGCCCGGCTCGGTCCCCCGAGAGGGCTTCCAGGTGGTTGCCCGGCGGGGAGCGCAGATCGTCCAGCATGACGGCGGCATCAATGGCCCGTAGGCGGCGCTCGGCGCTCCGGAGGATATCGCTAGGGAAACCCTTCGTCGCCTTGCCGGCGATGACCGCCTCGACGAACTTGCCTTTGGTCGAAACGATCATTGCCGTCCTCGCGATGCAGGTATCATACACTGATACATTAAGCGTTCAAGGGTCGTGTATCGTTTTATGATACGGATCCGTCAGGTTTGGCTCGGGCGCAACTCCCCTATCGGCCGTTTGCCACTCGCGCCCCACCAAGGCCTCGCGTCAACGAATTCAATATCTTAAGCTGTGCAGAATTCAGGTGCGAAAGTACGGTGCCAATGGCGGCGGTTTTCGGCTATGCACGGGTTTCGAAAGACGACCCGACCCTCGACGCCCAGCGCCTCACACTGCGGGCGGCGGGTGCGGTGTATATCTTTGAGGAGACCGTGGGTGCCCCCCGTGCGGACCGCCTCAGGCTCTGGATGGCGATCCGGCGCCTAGAGCCCGGTGATGTGCTTCTCGTCACGCGCCTCGATCATCTGGCCCGATCCACCCGGGATCTGTTGAAGAACCTGGCGGCCATCGGCGAACGCGGCGCCCTGTTCCGTTCGCTGGAGGACAGCTGGGCCGACACGACGGCGCCACATGGGCAGATGCTGCGCACTGTCCTCGCGGGTCTCGCAGACTTCGAGCGCGAGTTGTTGCGTGCCCGTACCGGTCAGGGACGAGAGCGCGCCCGAGCGCAAGGGGTGAAGATGGGCCGCAAGCCCAAGCTGACAGGGCGTCAGAAGGTTGACGCTTTGATCCGCCGGGACTTTGGGGAGGAGCCTCTGTCCGAGATCGCCCGAAGCTACAATGTCAGCCGTTCGACGATCTCTCGCCTCCGCCCCGCTGACGGTGCCCCTTATGCGCCCCGGGAGGTGGCATGGTCGACGGCTCTGGAAGCTGTCGCCGCCTATGGCAGCGTGAGCTACGGCATATTGCCCGCCGCGCGGCTCAAGGCGGTCATGTTGGGGGAAGTGCCATCGGATGCAGAGAGCGCTCAGGTGCATCAGGCGCTGACGGAGACACTCACCTATAGGCTTCTGGAGATGGGACGTGAGATCGGTCTCGACGGCCATGGTTTTAGAGAGCGTTACAGTCAGCTTGTCGGCCGTCCCCTGCCTATGGAATGATAACGCTCCGCGAGAACCGCCTCGACCGGCATGGCCGCCGCCTCACAGGTCGATGTCCATTTCGATCTCGTCTTCGGCCAGGTCCGGCACACGAGCCGGCAGCGAGAGCGTGAGCGTGCCTCCGAGCATCCTCACCAGCCTGAGCAGCGTATCCGCCCGGCCTTTGCCCGCCTCAACGCTGATCAGGGTCGGCCGGCTGATGCCCGAAGCCATGGCCAGCTGGGCCTGGGTCATGCCACGTGCCTGTCGCAAGGCGCGCAGGGCGGCGCCGAGCTCGGCGGGTGATCGCGGCGTCAAGGTGATCGCGTCAAGGCTCTTTGACATAAGGCCAGAAATGGCTCATCTGCGGGCCAAGTGTCAAGGAATGTTGACATGGCTGAGCCTGCAGGGCTGGGCCATGGAGCATTGACGATGGCCGATCCAGTCTATGCCGGCCTTAGCTGCGGCCGCCTCCATCGCCGGCGAAAACGACGCCACGCTCGCGGACGCCAGGCCCAAATATTTCGACATGGAACTATTGATTGCACATCCTCATCTGGCCGTTGCGGCTCCTGAGCCCGATGGCGCGGAACATGGCCCTCTTTGTCCTTGTGACCGGCCTGCCCTTCGTCGTTCTCATGCGCAAGCTGTCCCTGGCCTGGATCTCCTCGCCGTGGCGGCTTTTGCGACCGGGGTGCCGGCCCTTCACGCTTCGCTCATGCTGGTGGCCGGCGCACTTTCATGGCTGATCATGGATGCCTGGAACTGAGCTTTATCGCCTGCCGCCCGAAGACGACGTTCTGATCGCGCCCTATCATTGATGCCGCACGGCGGGCGCCATTCGCATGGAACACTACGTGACCGTTCCGCTTGATTTAGCGAGGATTATAAAGAGGCGCGCATGACCGAAATGATCAAGAATTATCTCACTAGCGTAAACGTTTTCATGGATTTATTCTTTATCGGCTGCCTGTATGTATCCATCATCGTATATGTACCGCACCTTTTTCGTTCATTAATATCAGGCGTATTAGAAGTTAAAATCGGTGTATTTGACATACGTGCAAGGCCATTCAAATATATATTAATGATGATTTTCTCGTTTTTATACTTTTCGTTATTCCTGTTTGGCGCCTTCGCAATCGCCTGGACGCGATACCTAGGTTATTAAAGGAGGGCTTTGTACCTATGGGTGCAATCGAATTGTCGATAACTCGCCGATGAAGCCCTATGAGATCCGAAGACGATCGATCTGAGCGCGCCCTATCATTGATATCGCGTGGCGGGCGGCTTCCGCCGCCCGGCCTCGGGACCGCCGTAAGCGCGGCCCCGCCCGCATGAATCGCTAGGGCTCTTCACGCTTGAACTTTGCCACCGGGGGACGGGGAACAGGAGTTGACACTTAGAGCCGACGTTGAGGCCCCGAAGTGGAACCCATTCCGTTTCGAATGATTCGTTTATTGCGTTTATTTCGAATGCGCGGTATGAGAAAGCCAACTTGGAGACAGCCCCATGACCATTCCAGCTCTTGCAGAGGGACTCGGTGGCCGCCTTCCTTCCGACAATGAGAAGGCAGCTGCAAATCAGTTGCGAACCATCCTGGCAGCCCATGCCGCCGGGGATGCGAAGCTCCGCGTTCTTGAGGATGCCACGAACCGTCCCGCCGAAATCACTCTGACGCCGGCTCTGTCGAATCTGCTCATGGAACTGCTCCGGCACGTTGGCCGGGGGGACGCGGTGACGCTTGTGCCGGTCAGTAAGATGCTGACGACGCAGCAGGCCGCCGATATCCTCAATGTCTCGCGTCCTTTCCTGATCGGCCTTTTGGAGCGGGGCGAAATCGCACACACGAGCGTGGGTCGACATCGGCGAATCCGGGCCGAGGACCTGTTTGCCTTCAAGAAAAAGCGTGACGCCGCCCGCAGCGACGCACTTGGGCAGCTGGCCGAACTGGATGCGGACTACCTCTGAGCCATGTTCGCAAACCGCTTCACCGCGTTCGTAGACGCTTGCACACTGGCCGGGGCGTTGAAGCGGAACATGTTGCTTACGCTGGCGGAGGCTGAGTTTTTCCGCATCCGCTGGTCCGGGCCGGTGCTGACTGAAACGCAGCAAGCCATTGAGAAGATGCTCGCGAACAAGGGCGTCGCCGACGCTGTAGACCGAGCGGTGCGGGCACGGCAGAGCATGGAAGCCGCCTTCGAGGAAGCGCTGGTCACCGATTTCGATAAATTCCTGTGCGTATGCGACGACCTTCCCGACCCGAATGATGCTCACGTCGTCGCCGCGGCTTTGAAGACGCAGGCGGCAATGATCGTGACCGACAACCTGAAGCACTTTCCCGCTGCGGTTCTCTCACCGCTGAACATCGAAGCCCGCTCGGCAGATGTCTTCATTGCCGACACGATTTGAGGTGGTCCCCGAAATCCGGACAGGGAGTTAAGCTTGGTTCGGCCTGACGGAAGGACGAGCCCGATGACCGGGAAGAGGAAGCGATATTCATCGGATTTCAAGGCGAAGGTGGCCCTGGAGGCACTGCGCGGGGAACAGACGGTGGCCCAGTTGGCGGCGAAGCATGGTCTCCACCAGACCATGATCAACGCTTGGAAGAAGCAGGCCATCGAGGGGATGGCCGCAGTGTTCTCCGGCAAGGCGGAAGCGGCCGACGCCGCCCGCGAGAGCGAGATCGACCAGCTCCATGCCAAGATCGGCCAACTGGTGGTGGAACGGGATTTTTTGCGTCGGGCCTCCGGGCGATGAGCGTGGGGGCAAAACGCGACATGATCGAACCGGATCACCCCCGACTACCGATCACGCGCCAGTGCGCCCTGGTCGGCATCAGCCGGTCGGCTTTCTACGGCGGGCCGCGGATCGAAAGCCCCGAGACTCTTGCCATTATGCGGGCGATCGACGGCCAGTTTCTCGAGACGCCGTGGTACGGCTCGCGGCAAATGGTGCGCCATCTGCGCCGGCAGGGGCACGAGGTTGGGCGCAAGCGTGTGCGGCGCCTCATGGCCCGCATGGGGCTGGCCACCATCTACCAGCGGCCGAAGACCACGGTGCGCCACCCGCAGCACCGCATCTTCCCCTATCTCTTGCGCACCATGGCGATCGAGGAGCCCGACCAGGTCTGGTGCGCCGACATCACTTACATCCCGATGCGGCGCGGATTCCTGTATCTGGTCGCCATCATGGACTGGCACAGCCGCAGGGTTCTCTCCTGGCGGCTCTCCAACACCATGGAGGCCGACTTCTGCATCGAGGCACTGGAGGAGGCCTTGTCCCGGTTCGGGCGGCCGAGCATCTTCAACACCGACCAGGGAAGCCAGTTCACCAGCCCGCGCTTCGCAAAGGTGCTGCTGGACGCTGGCGTGCGGATCTCCATGGATGGCCGCGGCCGGTGGATGGACAACGTGTTCATCGAGCGCCTCTGGCGGTCCCTGAAATACGAGTGCATCTACCTCAACGCCTTCGAGACCGGGTCCGAGGCCCGCGCCGGGATCGGCCGATGGATCACCTACTACAACCGCACGAGGCCCCACTCGGCTCTCGGCGGCAGAACGCCGGAGGAGGTCCACATGGCCTGCGACGGCATCAACAAGGCGGCGTGACACACACCAGAACCAAGCTTAGCGAAGCCGCCAAAATGTCCGGCGAATGGGGACCACCTCACCTCGACGTTCAGCGTCTCCATGGCGATGGTGCCGCCGATGGCCCCGCCGACGCTGCCGTCCGGCCCCTTGGTCACGGTGATGCCGGAGATGAGGTCCGGGTCGACATAGGTGCGGTTGTCGACACCGGCATAGCCGCGATAGGTGGAGCTGGACTGCTGCGAGCCGTCAATGGTGGTGGCGACGCGGTTCATGCCCTGCAGGCCGCGAATATTGGGGTCGATCGAAGCGCCATTATTGCTGGAACCCGAGATCACGCCGGGCGTGCCCTGGAAGATCGAGCCGGAGGTGAGGCCGGGAAAGCGCTCCAGCTCCTGCCCGGAAATAAAGTTGGTCGAGCCGGGTGTCTCGAAGGGCAGGTCGGCGGCGGCGCGGGCGCCGGACACGTCGATGGCGTCGAGCGCGATGGCGCCGTCCGGTGCGGTTCCGGCCGCGCCGGGCTCCGTGAGCGCGAACAGGGCGAGGGTGTTGGCGCCGGCATGGGAATAGCCGAGGCCGGTGCCCTGAAGCAGGCGGGCCATGGCCTGGTCCAGCGGCACCGTTCCGCTGACCCCGGCAGAGCGCTTGCCCGCCGCGATTTCCGGCGCATAGGTGATCTGCAGCCCCGCCTGCCGGCCGAACGCCGCAAGGGCGCTCGACAGCGGGCCGGGGGCGATGTTGACGGTGACCTCGCGCGGGGCCTGCGCCAGAGCGGGCGCGGGCCAGGCCATGAAGGCTGTGGCAAGGCAGGTCGAGCTCAGCAGGCCGAGGGCCAGCAGCCGCGCGCGGGCGCGCGGTGCCGCGCGGGTACCACAGGCCGTCATCTTCGCCCGAAACCGCTTCGACGCCATGGCACTTCGCTCCGTCTGTTCGCGACCGAAAGGGCGGTGGCCGATGCCAGATGGCCGCCCTATGGGTGGAACGGACGGGGTCCGCGGATTTTCTCCCCGTGGCGATGTTTTTTCAGACGGAGGTGATCAGGGTCAGCCAGGGCGAGAGCTGGCGCACCTTGCCGCCGCGCGGATGCACCACCGCTTCGAGCGCGGCGCGCGGATTGCCGAGGTCGAACACGCCGCTGATCCGCTGGGCGCCGAGGCCGGGATCGAGGATCATCACGCGGCCGGCCTGCCAGCGGGCGATGCGCGCGACCACGGAGCTGATCGGCTCCCGCTCGGCGACGATCAGGCCGTCGCGCCAGGAGCCGATGCTGCCGCTCTCGCGCGGCCCGCTCTCGACGCCGAACGTGTTCTGGTCGAGGGTGAGGTAGCGCCCCGCCTCCACGGTTTCGCCCCGCGCCAGGGCGGGGCCGGGCCCTTCCGCACGGACGCGGCCCCGGTCCACCGCCAGCCTGACGAAGCCGGCATCGACGCCGATGTCGAAGGCGGTTGCGAGCGCGCGCGCCCGCATCTCGCCGGCGGCCACGGTGAACGGGCGGGAGGGGTCGGGCGCCACCTCGAAAAAGGCCATGCCGGCGAGAAGCTCGGCCTGGCGCGTCGTCGGCGTGAAGGTGCTGCGCAGCGCCGTGTCGGGGCCGAGCGTCACCACGGTGGCGTCCGCCAGGGTGATGCGGCGCAGCTCCCCCGTCGAGGTGGCGTAGTCCGCCCGCAGATGGATCCACAGCGCCGGACCGAAGGCGGCGCCCGCGCCCGCCGTGGCAAGGGCCGCCAGTCCGCCCAGCATGACGGTTCGGCGCGAGCCGCCCCTGCCCGGTCTTTCGCCGCCACGGCCGCCCTGAAGAACTTTGCCGGCCATGCCGTGCAGTTCGGCGGCTTCCGCCCAGGCCGCCTCATGCGAGGCCCCCCGCGCCCGCCACCCCGCGACGAGATCGCGCGTGACCGGGTTGGCGGGATCGTTCTGCAGGCGAATGATCAGGTCGAGCGCTTCCTCGAACAGCTTGTCGTCGCTCGATGCATCTTCGGTCATGGCGTGCTCATCCGCTGACGGCCCTGCGGGCGAACCCTCCTTGCCCTACATCATTTAAGACGGATGGGTCGGGTGAATTTTCACCCGTGGCGTGGCGGCGCGTCCTCTTTCAGGCGCAGGCGCAGGTGAAGATAGGCCTGCCGGATCAGCGACCAGGTGCGCGACACGGAAAGGCCGAGTTCGGCCGCGATCTGCTGCATGGTGCGCTCGCCGAGGCGGTGCATCTCGAAAGCCCGCCGCGTCGGCTCCGGCAGGTCCAGCAGCGCGCGGGCGACGATCGCCAGCCTCTGCCGGTCATAGAGGATGGTCTCGGGCGAGGGGGCGAAGGCGGGGATGTCGTTGAGATCGTCCGTGGCAAGATCGACGAACTCCATGAGCCGCTCGTGCCGGTAAAAATCCACCGACAGATTGCGCGCGACCTGATGCAGATAGGCCCTCGGATGGTCGGCATGGCGGGCCGGTGTCGTCAGCAGCCGGACAAACGTGTCCTGGGTGAGGTCCGCAGCGGCCTCGGCGCTGTGTCCGCGCCGCCGCAGGAACCGGTTGATCTCACGCGCGTGCCGCAGGAAAAGGCGGTGGAGATCCCAGCTCATTACCTCCTCCATCAATGGGTGCGCCCGCCACCGTGCACGGCGACGGGCCGACAGGGCCGGGGCGGAACCGAAGGGCCTCATGGGTGCGGCGGGTGACGTCGACCCATGCTGCGGACGGCTGCTTCCGTGCCGAGAACATGGAAATAGCCCTTACCGACTCTCTAAATCTCTTGCAATCTCAATAGCTTAAAGTCATTCTAGACGGCGCGGCCCTTGTGTGGTCGGCAGCAAGGGGACACGCGGAAAAAGCGCGGTCGCAGAGGATGATAGTGCCGTCCGGGCGGTGGCGGCGGCTCACGGGCGCGCCGTGCCGGCCGGGAATTTTCCAAGGAGAAGTGTCACCCAAAGGCAACAATCGCCGGGGCCAGGTGGCTTTTCCTTAGCGGCCGGGCGCCCAGCGGGGTGGCGCCGCCATCCGTTGGGTCAGGTGTGCGTTGTCGGAACATTCGGCACAGACCGCGGCGTAGATTGGCGGAGCGCGAGCTTCGCCTGACACAGGCAACCCCGTTGCTGCATATCGGTACTACAGAAACGAAGCCGGCGCCCACAGAAAACGTAGATAAATCAATATGTTCTGGGGCCGTGCGGCGAGTTCAATCCTCTCTCGCAGCACCAGTTCCTGCTCCTTCACACCACAGAATATCAGGTGATACGAGACCCGCTGGTGAGGCAATCCGCGGGTCTGGGCGCGTGGCGGGCGTGCGGCGGCGGGGCGCGCCTTTGGCCGCGGGCACGGCAAGGCACTCCCCGGCGGGGGCGCCGGGGAGTGGTGTGCGCAAACGCTCCGTGTAAATGCGGCGCCGGCCCTGTGCCTCGGGTTCAACCCGGCGCGCCTTGCCGCGCCGCCGCGCCCGGGCGGTCTCCGGCTCAGGCGTTGAAGCCGCCGTCGACGGTGAGGGCGGTGCCGCTGATCTGCCGGGCGGCAGGGCTGGCGAGGAACGCCACCGCCGCGGCGACATCGGCCGGGGTGCCGTAGCGCCCCAGGGCGGTGAGCGCGCGCATGCCGTCCGCCTGTTCGCCATCGGCCGGGTTCATGTCGGTATCGGTGGCGCCGGGCTGCACGACATTGACGGTAATGTCCGCCGGGCCGAGTTCGCGGGCGAGGCCGCGGGTGAAGGACAGCAGCGCCGATTTGGTCATGGAATAGACCGTGACGCCGCCGAACGGCACGCGCTCGCCGAGACAGGAGCCGATGGAGATGATCCGCCCGCCGGCCTTCAGATGCGGGATCGCCGCCTGCGAAGCCAGCACCACCGCGCGCACATTGACGTTCAACTGCGCGTCGATGTCGGCGAGGCTCATCTCCGCCACCGGCCCCTGACGGGCGATGCCGGCATTGTTGACGAGAATGTCGAGACCGCCGAGTCCCGCCACCGCCTCCTCGACGGAGCGCTTGACGGCGGCCGGGTCGCTGCTGTCGGCCTGGATGGCGAGGCCCCGCTGGCCTAGGGCCTCGATGGAGTGGACAAGATCGCCCGCCCGTTCCGCCGAGCGCTCATAGGTGAGGGCGACATCGGCGCCCTTTTCCGCCAGCGCCCGGGCGATCGCCGCGCCGATGCCGCGCGAGCCGCCCGTCACCAGGGCGCGCTTTCCGGCCAGTTCATTCGTTCCAGCATGTTCATTCATGGCCAAACCATTTATATAGTGATTGATACATAAATGGCTAGGACGGTTGATCGGCGCGGTCAAGCCTTTATATATCGAGCGATGCAGAATTCGGACGAGACCTGCCGCAAGGGCGCGGCCCCCCCGTCCCGCCATCGCGGCCGGCCGCGCGCCTTCGACCGGGAGGCGGCTCTGGCGCAGGCGATGCGGCTGTTCTGGACCAGGGGTTATGAGGCGACCTCGATCGCCGATCTCACCGCCGCCATGGGCATTGGCGCGCCAAGCCTCTATGCCGCCTTCGGCTCCAAGGAGGCATTGTATGTCGAGGCACTGGAGCATTATACGCGCAGCTATGAATGCCTCGCCTGGGCCGGCTTCCGGGCGGCAGCAACGGCGCGGGAGGCGATCGCCGCGCTGCTGTTCGATTCGGCGGCGTCGCTGACCGGTTGTGTCGCCGACATTCCCCATGGCTGCATGGTGACGCTGGCCAGCGTCGACTGCGAGGAACATCGCGCGCTCGGCGATCACCTGCGCCTGTCACGCGCCGGCGGGCTGGAACAACTGACAGCGCGGCTGGCGCGCGGCGTCGCCGAGGGCGATCTCCCTGCCGGGCTCGATTGTCAGGCGCTCGCCCGTTTCCTTCAGGCCGTGCAGGCCGGCATGTCGCTGCTCGCCCGCGACGGCGTCGGGCGGGCGGAGCTTGAGGCGGTGGCCGAACTGGCGCTGCAGGGTGTCGATGCCCGCCTGGCGGCGGCCGCATCCGGCGGCCGTGCTCCCTTCTCCCCGCGTCCATAAGCCGGCTCACGGTCGACAGCGCGGCCGCGCGGCGGCACAAAGCGTCCCGGGCGATGCAACGAAAGGCCCCCGCGGCGCTTATCCCTATCGGAGTAGGTTGCGTCGGACGATCGCACCTCTCCCCGGGCGTTGCCGCCCCAACCAAAGGAGACCGAGAACCGCATGTGTGGAATTGCCGGAGACGTTCGCTTTGATGGCTCGTTCGCGGATGCGCGCGCCATCTCGTCGATGATGGATGTGCTCGCCCCGCGCGGACCCGACGGGGCCGGGCTGGAGGCGCGCGGGCGCATTGCTTTCGGTCACCGGCGCCTGCGCATCATCGACCTCTCCGACAAGGCCGCGCAGCCCATGGTCGATCCCGAACTCGGGCTGACCCTGACCTTCAATGGCTGCATCTACAATTACCCCGAGCTGCGCGCCGCGCTGGAAGCCAAGGGCTACCGCTTCTTTTCCCAGGGCGACACCGAGGTGATCCTCAAGGCCTATCACGCCTGGGGCGAGGCCTGCGTCGAGCGTTTCCACGGCATGTTCGCCTTCGCCATCGCCGAGCGCGACAGTGGCGCGGTGGTGCTGGCGCGGGACCGCTTCGGCATCAAGCCGCTCTACTACACCGAAGGAAACAAGCGCCTGCGCTTCGCCTCCAGCCTGCCGGCGTTGCTGGCCGCGGGCGATGTCGACACCACGATCGACCGCGAGGCGCTGCACAATTACATGAGCTTCCACGCGGTGGTGCCGCCGCCGCGCACCATTCTGCAGGGTGTGCGCAAGCTCCCTCCCGCCACGGTCCGGCGCTACGCCCCCGACGGGTCCTTCACCGAGCGCGTCTACTGGCAACCTCCCTATGAGCGTCGCCCCGAGGATGCCGGGCTGACCGCCGAGGATTGGCGCGACCGGGTGCTGGACGCGCTGCGCACTGCCGTGCGCCGGCGCATGGTGGCCGACGTGCCGGTCGGCGTGCTGCTGTCCGGCGGGGTGGATTCTTCCATCATTGTCGGCCTGCTGGCGCAGGAAGGCCAGCGCGACCTCGCCACCTATTCCATCGGCTTCGAGGAGGCCAATGGCGAGAAGGGCGACGAGTTCGTCTATTCCGACCTCATCGCCAAGACCTTCGAAACCAACCACCACAAGATCTTCGTGCCGTCGGCCGATCTCATGGGCGCCCTGCCCGACACGATCCGCGCCATGTCCGAGCCGATGGTGTCCTACGACAATATCGGCTTCTACCTGCTCTCGCGCGAAGTCTCCAAGTCGATCAAGGTGGTGCAGTCGGGGCAGGGTGCGGACGAAGTATTTGCCGGCTATCACTGGTATCCGCCGCTCGCCGACAGCAATGACGTGGTGGGCGACTATGCGCGCGGCTTCTTCGACCGCGATCATGCGACGCTGGCCCGCCAGTTGAATCCGGAATGGATGGCGGGCCGCGATGTCAGCCGCGATCTCGTCGCGGCGCATCTGCTGGCGGAGGGGGCGGCCACGCCGGTGGACCGGGCCTTGCGGCTGGATTCGCAGGTGATGCTGGTCGACGATCCGGTGAAGCGGGTCGACAACATGACCATGGCCTGGGGGCTGGAAGCGCGCGTGCCCTTCCTCGACCACGAACTGGTCGAACTCGCCGCCACCATCCCGCCGGAATACAAGCTGGCGCAGGGCGGCAAGGGCGTGCTGAAGGAAGCCGCCCGCCTCGTCGTGCCGCATGAGGTGATCGACCGGCCGAAGGGCTATTTCCCGGTGCCGCAGCTCAAATACATCTCCGGCCCCTATCTGGAGATGGTGCGCGACGTGCTCGGCGCGCAGGCGGCGCGCGAGCGCGGCCTGTTCCGGCAGGACTATCTCGACACGCTGTTCGCCGATCCGGTGACGCATATCACGCCGCTGCGCGGTTCCGAACTCTGGCAGGTGGCGCTGCTGGAAATGTGGCTGCAGTCGCACGGCGTCTGAGCGGGAGGAGAGCAGCGTGACACCCAATTGTGCCCTCGATGTCGGCTGGGGCCGGCTGATCTTCGGCCAGACCTTCGACAGCCTGCCCGACCTCGTGGAAACACTGCGCGAGGAAGGGCCGGACCGGCGCGACATCGCCGTCTATATCGAGGAGCCGCATGTGCTCCTCTCGCATGCGCCGCAGGAGGTGTTCCTCGATCCCTCGCACACGTTCCGGCTCGATCTCGCCACCTATCGCCCTTCCGACCGCCCGCCCGCGGGCTTCCTCATCCGGCCGCTGGAGACGGGAGCCGATGCCGACGCCATCAACCGCATCTATGCGTCGCGCGGCATGGTTACCGTGCCGCTGGAGTTCTTCCAGTCGCCGCGCACGCCGGACCCTCTGACCTATCTGGTGGCCGAGGATGAAGCGACCGGGCGCATCGTCGGCACGGTCACCGGCGTCGATCACGGCCTCGCCTTTGGCGACCCCGCGCGCGGCGCCTCGCTCTGGTGCCTCGCGGTCGATCCGCAGGCGCGCCAGCCCGGCATTGGCGAGGCGCTGGTGCGCTGCCTCGCCGAGCGCTTCGCCGCGAGCGGCGCGGCCTTTCTCGACCTGTCGGTGATGCACGACAACGGGCAGGCGATCGCGCTTTACGAGAAGCTCGGTTTCGCGCGCGTGACCTTCTTCACGGTGAAGCGCAAGAATCCGATCAACGAGAAGCTGTTCGCCGGGCCGGAACAGGGCGAGGGCTACAACCCTTACGCCCAGATCATCATCAACGAGGCGCGGCGCCGGGGCATTCTGGTCGAGCCGATCGACCCCGCCGGCGGCTTTTTCCGGCTGGCCTTCGGCGCCCGCACCGTGCGCTGCCGCGAGAGCCTGTCGGAGCTGACCTCGGCGGTGGCGATGTCGATCTGCGACGACAAGAGCATCACCCGCCGCATCGTCGCCGAGGCCGGGGTGCGCGTGCCCGCGCAACTCACCACCAGCGCGCCGATGGAAGAGATCGCCGGCTTCCTCAAGCGCCATGGCCGGCTGGTGGTGAAGCCGTCACGCGGCGAGCAGGGGCAGGGGGTGAGCGTCGGCGTGGCGACGCTGGACGAACTCGACGCCGCCATCGCCGAGGCGCATAAATTCTCCAGTGAGGTGCTGGTTGAGGAGTGCGTGGAGGGCGAGGATCTGCGCCTTGTGGTGATCAACTTCAAGGTAGTGGCCGCCGCCATTCGTCGGCCGGCGGCGGTGATCGGCGATGGGCGCAGCACGGTAGGCGAACTCATCGAGGCGCAGAGCCGGCGCCGTGCCGCCGCTACATCGGGAGAATCGCGCATTCCCTGCGACGGCGAGACCGAGCGCACGGTGCGCGATGCCGGCTTCACCATGGGGTCGGTGCTGGCGGCGGGTCGGGAGCTGAAGGTGCGGCGCACCGCCAATCTGCACACGGGCGGCACCATTCACGACATCACCGACATGGTGCATCCCACGCTCGTGGAAGCGGGCATCAAGGTGGCGCGGGCGATCGACATTCCCGTCGTCGGGGTCGATCTCATGATCACATCGCCGACCGGGCCGGACTATGCCTTCATCGAGGCGAATGAGCGCCCGGGCCTTGCCAATCACGAGCCGCAGCCAACCGCCGAGCGCTTCATCGACCTGTTGTTCCCCCTCGCCATTCCCGCCGGGGTACGCCACGTGATGGACACCCCGCAGGGGAGGGCGGAGGGATGACGCGGCTGACCATTGACGCGGATTACCTCGCCAAGGTGCTGCGCCGGCTGCTCGCCATTCCCAGCCCCACCGGCTACACCGACACCATCGTCCGCTTCGTCGCCAAGGAACTCGCCCATTTCGACCTGAAGGTCGAACTGACGCGCCGGGGCGCCATACGTGCGGTTCGTCCGGGCGGCACGCCGCTCGGCGCGCGGGCGCTGGTCGCGCATGTCGACACGCTGGGCGCGCAGGTGAAGATGCTGAAGGAGAACGGGCGCCTGTCGGTCGTTCCCATCGGCACCTGGTCGGCGCGCTTTGCCGAGGGGGCGCGCGGCACCGTGTTCACCGAGAAGGGCGGCTATAGCGGCACCATACTGCCGCTGAAGGCCTCTGGCCACACCTTCAATGACGAGGTCGACCATCTGCCGGTCGGCTGGGACCATGTGGAGATGCGGGTGGATGCGCGCGCCCGCAACGCGGCCGATCTGCATCACCTCGGCTTCGAGATCGGCGACATCATCGCCATCGACCCGCAGCCGGAATTTCTCGACAATGGCTTCATCGTCTCGCGCCATCTCGACGACAAGGCCGGCGTCGCCGTGATGCTGGCGGCGATCAAGGCGCTGCATGAGGTGAAGGCGGAAACGCCGGTCGATATCCACTGGCTGTTCTCGATCGCCGAGGAAGTGGGCGTCGGCGCCTCCGCCGTGCTCGATGCCGATGTCGCCTCGCTGGTGGTGATTGACAATGGCACCACCGCGCCGGGGCAGAATTCCGACGAATTCGGTGTCACCGTCTCCATGGCGGATGAAAGCGGGCCGTTCGACTACCACCTCACCCGCAAGCTGGTGGAACTATGCCGCGCCAACGACATTCGCTACCAGAAGGACGTGTTCCGCTTCTACCGCTCGGATTCCGCCAGCGCGGTGGTGGCAGGGGCGGATGTGCGCACCGCCCTCATCACCTTCGGCGTCGACGCCTCGCATGGATATGAGCGCATCCACATGCATGCGCTGCGCTCGCTGGCGGAACTGGTGACCGCCTATGTCGTCAGCCCGGTGGAAATCACCCGCGACTTCCAGCAGACGGCCGACCTCAAGGGCTTCACCCGCCAGCCGACGCGGGAGGCGGTGCAGCAGCTCTCCTCCGATGTGGGGAGCGACGAGTTGGAGGAATAGGCGGGCTCGACATCGGCAAAATCTATCCCCCGGGCGCCCTCCGCCAGGACGACCCGGGGCCTTCGCATCGCCGCGGCGCCGAACCGCGCCGCGCCGTCGCGAAGAGCCGGCGGAACCCGCATTCCGCCGGGACTTCGGAACGCCGTCTCAGAAGCTGAGCTTGAAGCTGGCGTTGAAGCCGTTTTCCGTGACGCCGTCGCCGAACTGGCCGGTATAGGCCACGCCGAGCGTGCCGCCGGCACCGACCCGCAGGTCGAGGCCGGCTTCCAGAACCGCGGCATCTTCGGCGATGGCGACCCCGCTCGCCGCGAAGGGGGCCGAACCCAGGAAGGCCTGCGTCGCCATCGGGGTGATGTCGCCAAAGGCATGGCGCCAGCCGGCCGCGCCGCGCAGCGTGGTGTCCAACCCGCCGATTATCACCTCCCGCTGCGCGCGCAGGCCGAGCGTGGTGAAGCTTGTTTCCATGTCGTTGCCGCCGCTGGCCAGCGCCGCGCCGCCGCCCTGCTCGGAATAGCCGTCCGTGTCGAGGCTGACATAGGCGAGGTTGGCGAAGGGCTCGAAGGCGGCGAACGCCGTGTCGATACGGTAGCCGACCTCGCCGAAGGCCTGGAACAGGCCGGCCGTATAATCGGCGCTGAGGCTGTCGGTGAAGCCGGGAAAGGCGACCGAGCGCGCGGTCGATACGTCCTGCCACGTATAGGCGAGGCCGGCGCGCAGCGCGAGCGCGCCCCACTGGTTGCCGCCATAGGCGCCGAGGTGCCAGTTGTCGCTGTCGCCCGAGGCGCCGCGCCCGCTGAACGAGGTGGAACTGTAGCCGCCGGCGACGCCGAGCCTCCAGCCGCCGTCGAAGCCGGCATCACCGCCGATCAGGAAGCCGCCGGTCGCGCCATTGAGCCCGGCGGCGTTGGTCGTGCCGTCGAAACCGGTCCAGGAGCCGAAGCCGGTGGCCCAGATCGCCCGCTCGGGCGTGGTTGCCGCCGCCGGCGCCGCCTTATAGGCGAGCCCGTCGTCAATGGCCCGGCCGGCCGCCGTGGCGGCGGCGGGCGCGGCATAGCCCAGCACCGGCACGGCGGAGGCGCCGACCGCCCCCTGTGCCGCGCGCACACGGTCGATCATCACCGTGCGGATCAGGCCGCTCTGTTCGACGAACAGGCTCTGCGACGACGCATGGATGTCGCCGCCAAGCTGGTCGAAGGCGGCGCGCGCCTGCGCGTCGGAGGGAAGGAACAGCAGCGCATTTCGCATGCCCGCCGTCGGCCCGGTGCCGGGGAGCGTGTCGAGCGCGCCGGCGACCGCGAACTGGTTGCCCGTGACGGCGGCGGCAGTGAAGTCGCGCGCCTGATCGAAACGGACATAGATGTCGTTGCCGGTGTTGGTCGAGGTGAGCCCGACAAAGGCGGAGATTTCCACCTCGCCCGCGACATTGCCGAAATTGCCGTTCACCCCGCCGGCCGCGGACAGCACATGATAGTCGGTGCCGAAGGCGATGGCGTCGACCGCGCGCAGCCGGATCCCGGCGCCGGAATCGATGGTTGCCACGCCGCCGGCGGCGATCAGATCGGTCTGGCCGGCGAGATCGACATCGACGCTGTAAGTGGCACCCGCCTCGAAGGCCACATCGCCGGTGAACAGCGCCGTGTCGCCCGTCCCGCCATCGGCGAGGCTGAAGACGCGGTGATTGGTGAACAGGTCGAGACCCTTGAACTGGGTCGTTTCGGCGGTCTCGGCAAAGGAGGCCGCGTAGACCGTGCCCTTGTTGGTGAGTGTATCTGTGCCCTCGCCGAAATCATTGATCCCGGTGACCGCCCACACGCCTGAATTGTCGAACGTGTCGTCGGCGCCGGTGAGAGCCACGCGGCCGATCAGGTTGCCGGCATTGGCGAGGACGATCCGGCCGCCGGTGGCCGTGACCGCCACGGCGGCGGATGCGGCGGCGATCTGCTCGCGGGTGATGTCGCCGTCGAGCACCGGCAGCGCCTGGCTGATGATGATGCCGCCGGATTCGTTGGTGAGTGTCGCTCCGCCGGTGCCGTCCTTGGCGGAATAGTCGCCGCTGTCGACCGTGATGCCGCCGGTGATGAAACCGAACTGTTCGAATTCGTCGCCGTCGAGCCCGGGGCCGTTGATGATGGTCACGCTGTCGCCGTCGGCGTAAATGGCGCCATAGCCGGGCGAGGCGATGAGACCGCCGCGATTCTCGATCCGCGTGTCGCCCTCGACGAGATAGGCGAGCACGGCATAGTCCTTGGTGCTGGTGATCTGGCCGCCGGTACCGTTGTGCAGGTCCACATCCCCGCCGACGACGACGAAGGAGGCGCCGCTATAGGTGCCGCCGGCGAGCGTGCCGCTGCCATTGGTCACGGTCGCGTCGCCGCCAACTTCATAGATGTCGATGCCGTATTGGCTGCCGGACATCGTGCCGCTGCCATTCTCGACGGTCACATCGCCCTTGCTGGACCAGACGGCGAGGGCGGTGGTGCCGGTGATGGAACTGGCGTCGTTCGAGATCCAGACATCCCCCGAGATCTCGTTGGCGAAGACGCCATTGCTGCTTTTGCCGGTGCCGTTGATGACGCTGCCATTCTCATTGATCAGCGTCAGGCTGTCGGCGTCCCAGGCGGTGAGGCCGGACGAGCCGCTGATGGCGTTCTTGGCACCACCTGAATTGGTGACCTTGACGGCGCCGACCTCGTAGAAAATGGCGCCGGCGAAGTTCCGGCCGGTCGCCGTCAGCGAGCCCTCGACCGTGATCTCGATATCGGAGGCGACGATTTCGAGCGCGTTGGCCTTCGTGCTGACAGTGCCGATCGTGCCGGTCACCTTGCCATCGGTGGTCTTGAGATAGACGCCATCCCCGTAAGCATTGGTGATGGTGCCGGATGTCTGGTGGATGTCGATATTGCCGCCGTCGGAGAGGGTGATGTCGATGCCATCGGCGACATCGCCGGCTATGTTCACCGTGCGGTCGGTGCGGCCGCTGCTGACGGTCTCGTCATAGCCATTGGGCGAGGGGGGCGTGCAGGTCACCACCGTGCCGTCGCGCACGCAGTCCGCCTGCGCCGGCGTTGTCAGGCCGGACAGCGCCGCCATGAGCGCCCCGCCGACAGCGACTCTTCCGGTGGCGCGCCTGCGGCTCACCCGGCGTTCGAGCTTCCCCATGTCCCTGCACGTCCCATCCCGCCTCGACTGGTTGAAAACTAGCGGAGATGTAAAGGGGAAGATTACAGAAGGTTACGATAGAAGAGCCTTCGGGGTAGCCTTATACCATCTAGGTCAAAACGATGGGTTCGCATAGTTGATAACCCCAGTTGCGGATCGCACGAAGGGGGTGGGGACCGGTACCACTCTGCCGCATCTTGGTGGACAGGCGGGACATGGTGACGTTGAGCGCGTTGCGGTTCGGCGCGCGGTCCGCCTGCTCGAGCACGGCGATGATCTGCCATGTCTCCAGCCGGTGGTCCTGCGCCCGGGTAAAGGCGGCGAGCAGCGCCGCCTCGGGGGCGGAGAGGGCGGTCATGCCCAGCGGCCCACCAAGTGTGAGCCGCCCCGTGTCGAGCACCAGCCCCCTCGGCGCCGGCGCGGCCGGACGCAGCCGCCGCGACAGCGCCTGAATGGCGGCGGTGAGCTCTTCCAGTGCAACCGGCTTCGCCAGATAGATGTCGGCGCCGCTTTCATAGCCGATCCGCTTGTCGTCGGCGCGGGCACGGGCGGTCATCATGATGATGCCGATCTCGGGATGAGTCACGCGCAGCCGCCGGGTCAGGCTCAGCCCGTCCTCGCCGGGCAGGTTGAGATCGACGACGACAAGGTCGATCCGCAGCGCCTGCCTCTGCTCCGCCAGCGCCTCCGCGCAGTCGAAGCCGACGGCATGATGACCCTCGCCGGTCAGGGCGTTGACGATAGCGGTTCTGAGATCGTCATTGTCTTCGACGACGGCAATGCTGAGCATGGCAACCAGACGCTGAAGCGCGCCCGCCCCTCGATGAAATCGTATGTAATCAAACCATCAAGCAGGTCCACGATTCCCTGCACAATGTAAAGTCCCAAACCGGACCCGCTTTTCGTGCGGGCATGTGGACCGCGATAGAATTTCTCGAACAGCCGGGAGATGTCAGGTATCACGATACGCCCGCAGTCATTCTCGACGGTGATGCGCACCCCCATGCCCGCCGGTCCGGCTTCCGCGCCCGCGCTCACTGTGACGGTCGAGTCGTCCGGCGAGTATTTCAGCGCGTTGTCGATGAGGTTGTGCAGCACAGTGGCGATGAGTTGCCCGTCCGATATCAGCGCGGGCAGCGGGCCGGCGTCCAGCGCCACACGGCCGGGTGACGCGCTCGCCGCGACGGCGGCGCGCAGGGCGGCGGCCATGTCCACCGGCGTGCGCACCACGTCGAGCCCCTTCTGCTCCATGCGGTCGGCGAAGCCGCAGCGGTCGATGATGCCCTCCATATTGCCGAAGGCGGCGTCGATCAGCCGTCGCGGCTCGCCGCCCACCCTCGCCATGTCCACGGCCAGGCGTATGACCGAGAGCGGCGTGCGCAATTCATGGGTGAGCATGGCCATGAAGCGGTTCTGCATCTCGAACTGCGCGCGCTGCAGTTCGAGCTGACCCAGCGTCACATCAAGCGCCCGCTGCGCTTCGAGGCCGCGCTGGCGGGCCTCGCGCGAGCGCAGGGCGAGCAGCACGAACATCGGCAGGTCCGACAGCAGCCCGTGGATGATGTTGGCGTCGAGATTCCAGGTCGAGGCCGGCAGCACACCGAGGATCGGCAGCATGGTCAGCACCAGCGAGGTGGCCTGGATCACATAGAAGATCCGCAGCACCCGCCGGCCGGGCGGCGCCTCCCGCCGGGTGCCGAACGCCATCAGCGGCAGCAGCGGGACGATCAGCATCACCACTATCGCATTGAGCTTCAGCGCCGCCTGGGTAGCGCCGACCGCGAGCAGGACGAAGGCGATGACGAGCGCCAGCAGCAGCGCGTCGATGCTCCAGCGTCCGAGCGCGATCAGGTCGAACTGGCGCAGCAGCAGCCGGTTGGTCAGTAGCGAGAACAGCGGCGTCGCGATGACCGAGATGCTGGTCAGCGTGTCGACCAGGCCCGCGGGCGCCGTGGGAAAGATCACAGCCCCATAGCCCATGATCAAGACATTGTAGCTGATGAAGAATAGCTGGTTTATGGCGAAGCAGCCCACCACGATATCGGGCCGGACGGCGAAGTCGCTGGCAGTCCACAGCAGAATGAACAGCAGCAGCGCCAGAATGAAGATTTCGCTGGCGTGGATGTGCAGGTCGCGCAGCGCCGCCATTTGCGGTACCAGCGCCTCGACATGCATCAGCGAAGTGCTGGTGGTCGACAGGCGCAGATAATAGGTCGTTTCCGGCCGGTTAGGCCAGATGTTGAAGCCGAGGCTGAGCGAGGGCACATCCCGCTCCAGAAAAGGCGTGCGGTCGCCGGTGACATATTCGTGCCAGACACCGGGCCGGCCGGGCACCGGCTCGAACAGGGCGACACGGTCGAGATAGGTCGGGCGGATGCGCAGCACCAGCGGGCCGCCATCGCCCGGGCTCACTGTCAGCCGCAGCCAGTAGGTGGAGGGCGTGTAGCCGCGCGCCAATATGGGCGGGGTGGGGCTGAACGCAGCATGTGTCACCTCGCCGATGGTCAGCGTGCCGCTGGGGTCCTCCAGCACGGCGCGGCCGAGTATGTGGTCGCGCGAGGGAATCGCCGCCGTCCAGGCGATGGCGGCGCCGCCGCCGACCAGCACCAGCAGGATGAAGAAGCGGGCGACAGCCGACCAGGGCGACAGCGAAAGGCCGGCGGGCAGGGGCATTGGCGCGCTTGGCTCGGACTTGTCCGCTTCACTGTGATCGTGCATGCCGCCCTGCCTGTCCCCGGCCGGCTCGCGCGCGGCATCGCTATCAGATAGACCAGCCGCCGGGCGGTTCGCTAGCTCTCGCTCCCCGCCGCTCTGGTCGTCAGCGCGGCGATTTCGGCCAGCAGGCGGGCGGGAATCCACACACCCTCCGCGCTGCGGGCGCGGGCGGCATAGCGGCGCTCGGCCGGCAGTCTTACCCCCGGCTGGGCCTTGGCGAGGGCGAAGAGTTCCTGCGCCCCGGCCAGCCGCGTCTCCAGCGTCTCGCGCCCGAACACCGCCGGGTCGAGGGCGATGAACAGTTCGCCGCCGAGCGGCGGGCCGGCATCGCCATTTTCCACCGCCTTCGCCTGCCGGCTGGTGAGATCGCCGATCAGCGGTCCGGCGATGAGTTCCACCATCAGCGACAGCGCCGAACCCTTGTGCCCGCCGAAGGGCAGCAGCGCACCCGCCAGCGCGGCGGCGGGGTCGGTGGTTGGGCGCCCGTCCGGGCTCACCGCCCAGCCTTGCGGCAGCGGCTCACCGGCCCGGCGCTTCAGCTCCACCTCGCCGCGCGCGGCGGCGCTGGTGGCGAAATCGAAAATGAACGGCTGGCCCGGCGGTCCCGGCCAGCCGAAAGCGATCGGATTGGTGCCGAGCAGCGGCGTCGTGCCGCCGGCGGGAGCGACGCAGCACTGGCCGACGGTAAAGCACCAGGCGGCGAGGCCCGCCTCCACCGCCGGCTCGATATCGGCCCACAGGGCGGAGAAATGATAGCAGTCGTGGATCGCCAGCGCGGCGATGCCATAGGTTTTGGCCGCCTCGATCAGCGCCGGCACGCCGGTCTCGATGGCAAGCGGGGCGAAGCCGCCTCCGGCGTCTACCTCCAGCACCACCGGCGTGGTGCGGGTGAGCACCGGCGTAGCGTCCCGCGCGGCCTTGCCGCTGCGCACCGAGGAGACATAACCAAGCAGCCGGTAGAGCCCGTGCGAATGGCACTCATCCGCCTGCGCCCGGGTGATGGAACGGGCGATCGCCGCCGCATGCGCCTCTCCCAGCCCGGCGGCCAGCAATGTGTCGCGGGTAAGCGCGTGCACCTCGGCGAGGGTGAGGCGGACATGATCAGCAGGGGGCGTGTGGGCGGTCATGGGTCGCCTTGCGCGGGGCGCGCTCGAGTTCGCGCAGCAGGTCCTGTTGCACGGTGAGAATGTGGGTGTCGAGAAAGGCGCAGGCTGCCGCCACATCGCCCGCGCGGCTGAGATCCGCCAGCGCGGCATGCTCGCTGACCGCCCGTTGCATGCCGAGGCTGCCCATGCCGGCGACATCGCTGAGATGCACCCTTGTGTAGCGGTCGCTCGCCTGCAGCAGGCCCTGGACGATGGTGAGCGAGCGCGGCTGATCCGCCCGCGCATAGAGCGCCATGTGGAAATCAGCATTGATCTGGCCCCAGCGGCCGAGTTCGTTGGCGGCGGTGACGCGCACCATCTCCGCCTGCAGCGCCTCCAGCCGGGCGAAATCCTCCGCCTCCAGCAGCGGAACGGAGCGGGCGAGCAGGCGCGGCTCCAGCAGCCGGCGCAGTTCGAACACGTCGCGGATCTCGGCGGTGGACAGTTCGGCGACCACCGCGCCCTTTTGCGGCATGAAGCGCACCAGCCCTTCGGCATCGAGCTGGAACAGCGCTTCGCGCACCGGAATGCGGCTGACCTTGAACGTCGCCGCCAGCGCGTCCTGCCGCAACTGCGCACCGGCTGGATAGGTGCCGTCGAGGATGGCGTTGCGCAACTGATCGAGAATGGCCGCCGTGAGGGTGCGGTGCTTGAGTAGCGGGTTCATTTACCTTCGGTCGCGCCCCGAATAATCACGCCGGCATATTGACGGATATATTTTATAAAATCTACGATCCCGAAAAAGAGGGAAAAGGGGACCCATGACCAACACCAACGGCGTTGCGGCCGGTGGCGGGCGCTTGCGTGCCGTGACGGCGGCTTCCGAGGCCCTGCTGGTGGCGGAGCGCGTGGCCATTGGCAGCCTGATGGCCCTGCTCACCGGGCTGATCCTGCTCAACGTCGTCACCCGCTACGCCCATGTCCCGCTCTACTGGATCGACGAATCCGCCATCTTCACCACGGTCTGGCTGACCTTCCTCGGCGCCTCCGCCATGTCGCGGCTGCGGCTCGACTTCTCCATGACCATTCTGACCGAGCGCCTGCCGGCGGGCGCGGTGAAGGCGATGCGCGTCGTCGCCACGCTCTGCATCCTCGGCTTCGGCCTCGCTTTGGCGGCGATGTGCTGGATGTGGATGGACCCGGTGGGCATCGCCAGCGCCGGTTTCGACGCCCGGGCCTATGGCGGGGCGACGTTCAACTTCCTCTACACCGAGCGCACCCAGACGCTGAACTGGCCGAGCTGGGTGCTCTATCTCGTCATGCCGCTCTTCGCGCTGACCCTCACCGTGCACAGCGCCGCCAATCTCCTCGAGGATCTCGGTCTCGCCGCCCCGCCCGACCGCAGCGACATCGGTCTCAACAGCGCCGAAGAGGTCGCCTGATGCTCACCGGCGCCGCCTTCCTCGTTTTCCTGCTCATCGGGGTGCCGATCGGCATCGCCATCTGCCTCACCGGGGTGGTTTTCATCCAGGCTTCCGGCAATCCGGTGCTCTATCAGAGCTTTCCGATGCAGATGTTCGGATCGGTCGACAATTACGGGCTGATCGCGATCCCGCTGTTCATCCTCATCGGCGAGATCATGAATGGCGGCGGCATCACCCGCCAGATCATCTCCATGACCATGGCCTTTGTCGGCTCGCTGCGCGGCGGGCTCGCCTATGTGAACATGCTGGCCAACATGTTCGTCTCGTCCATTCTCGGCTCGGCGACCGCGCAGGTCGCGATCATGGCGCAGATCATGGTGCCGGAGATGGAGGCGAAGGGATATGACAAGACCTTCGCCGCCGGCCTCACCGCCTATGCCGGCATGCTCGGGCCGATCATCCCGCCCTCGATCATGTTCGTGATGTATTCGGTGCTGGCGCAGGTGCCGGTCGGCACCATGCTGATGGCCGGCCTGATCCCCGGCGTGGTGCTGACCGCGATGTTCTGCATCGTCATCGCCGCCATGGGCTATGTCTATAATTACCCGCGCGGCGAGCGCTTCACCCTGCGTGAGCGCGTGGCGACGGTGGCGGCCTGCGCGCCGACCCTGCTGATCCCCGTCGTCATTGTCGGCTCCATCCTCACCGGCCTCGCCAACCCCACCGAATCCGCTGCCGTCGGCGCGCTCGCCTCCGTGCTGGTCGGGCGGTTCTGGACCCGCGAGCTCTCGCTGGCGCAGCTTCCGCGCATGCTGGTGCGGGCGGGGGTCTATTCCGGCATCGTGCTGTTTCTCGTCGCGGCGGCCGGCGTGCTGTCCTGGGTGCTGGTCTTCGCCAAGGTGCCGCAGGAAGTGGCGCTGTGGATCCAGTCCATCGCCACCGGGCCGGTCAGCTTCATGCTGCTGGTCAATGTCATCCTGCTGGTCATCGGCACGGTGATCGACGGCGCGCCGGGGCTGATCATGACCGTGCCGATCCTGCTGCCGATCGCCACCGAGGTCTATCACATCGACCCCGTGCAGTTCGGCGTGGTGGCGGTCATCAACCTGGTGCTCGGCTTCCTCTCGCCGCCCGTGGGCCTGTGCTTCTTCGTGGCGGCGGCGGTGACGGGGGCCAAGCCCGGCAAGATGTTCATCGTCACCCTGCCCTTCTTCTTCGCCGCCTGCCTGCTGCTGGTGCTGCTCTCGATCTTCCCAGGCCTCTCCACCGCCCTCATTCGCTAAAACCCGTTGAGCCGAAAGGAACGCCCCGATGATCTCCCGCCGTACCCTGCTCGCCGCCGCTGCCGGTGCCACTCTCCCGCTCGCCGCCCCCGGCGTGCTGCGCGCCCAGGCGCGCGACCTGCGCCTCGGCATCATCACCCCGCCCGGCCATCCCTGGAACAATGCCGCGCTGAAGGTGGCCGAGGTTCTCAAGGAGAAGACCGGCGGCAAGCTGACCATGACCGTGTTCCATGCCGGCCAGCTCGGCAATGAGGGCGCGATGATGCAGCAATTGCAGACCGGCGCGCTCGACATGGCCTTCCTGCAGGCGGCCGAGGTCGGCAACCGCGTGCCGAACGTCGCCGCCATCCTCGCGCCCTATGTGATCCGCTCGACCGAGGCCGCGGCCAAGCTGGTGCGCCAGCCCATCGCCATGCAGATGCTGGAGCCGCTGCCGCAGGAGACCGGCACGCTCGGCCTGGGCTGGGGCATCACCTCGATCCGCGTCGTGTTCTCCGCCAAGGAGATCGACGGCATTGCCGGCCTCAAAGGCATGAAGCTGCGCATCAACACCACCCCGGCCTTCCGCGACTTCTATTCGCTGCTCGGCGCGGCTCCGACTCCGATCCCGACCCCGCAGGTCTATGACGCCATGGCCAACGGGCAGGTGGACGGGCTTGAGGCCGATCTCGACTTCTCCTGGAACCAGCGCTTCGACAAGGTGTCGAAGGTGCTGATGCGGATGGATGCGGTGTTCATGCCGTTCATCGCGCTGGCCTCCGGCAAGGCCTGGCAGACGCTCTCGGCCGAGGACCGCGCGCTGATCACCGCCGCGACCAAGGAAGCGCTGGCCGTGCAGGTCGACGAGACCGTGACCAATGCGCCGAAGCTGCTGAAGGACTTCGAGGGCACCGGCATCAAGATCGTCGTCCCGCCGACGGCGGATGCGGCGCCGATCATCGCCGAATACGACAAGATCTGGGCCCCGAAGGCCCCGATCCTGCCGGAGCTGCGCAAGATCGGCGCGACGCTGGGCTGAGAGCGGGTTGCCGGCTTGAAGGAAAGAGGCGCCCTGCGGGGCGCCTCTTTTGTTTGGCGGAAGGTGGGCGCGAAGCCTCGTCAGTCCTGTTTCCAAACCGGCCAGGTGTCGGAGAGGCGGTAGCCGGTCGGCCACGGGTCCTGCGGGTCCGCCATAAGCTGCGCCGTGTGTGTCACCCAGGCCCGGCCCATGATGGAAGGCAGGATCGCCGGCCGGCCCCCAAGCGTCGTTTCGCCCTCGATCCGGCACTCGAAGCGGGAATCGATGATCGAGCGGCCGATGAAGGGCTCCCCCACCTTCAACTGACCTTTCGCGTGCAGCACCGCCATGCGGGCCGAGCAGCCGGTGCCGGTGGGCGAGCGGTCAATCTTGCCGGGACGGATGGCGACCGCATTGGCGCCGCTCTTCACCCCGTCGATCTCGACCATTGGGGCGGCGAACTGACAGAAGGAAATGTGGTTCCAGTCGGCATTCTCAGGGTGCTTGAAGCCGAGCTGGCGGTTCGCTGCCTTGACGATCCTCATGCCGGTCTCGGCGAGGTCCTTCGCCTCGTCCGGGCGGATCGAGAAGCCGAGCGCGTGGGCGTCGACGATGCAGAAGCTGTCGCCGCCATAGGCGGTGTCGACGGTGAGCGTGCCCAGCCCCTCCACTTCCAGCTTGGCGTCGAGCTTGTCGGCGAAGGAGGGGTGGTTGCGCACCTTGATCCGCTCGGCTTTTCCGTCACGGCAATAGGCCGTGACCTCGATCAGCCCGCCGGGTGCCTCCAGCACCATATGTGTTTCCGGCTCGATCATCGGGACAATGCCGGTGTCGAGCAGCACGGTGGAGACGCAGATCGAGTTGGAGCCTGACATGGGCGGGGTGTCTTCCGGCTCCATGATGATGAAGGCGGCGACCGCACGCGGATCCTTGGGCGGCACCAGGAGATTCACATGGCGGAAGACACCCCCTCGGGGTTCCTGCAGCACGAAATTGCGCAGGGTGTTGTCGGAGGCGAGGAAGCGCGACTGCGCCCACACAGTGTCACCCGGCGGGGGCGCCACGCCGCCGACGATCACGTCGCCGACCTCGCCCTCGGCATGGCAGCCGACAATGTGAATGATCCTGGAGGAGCGCATGGGGGCCTCGTGGCTATTTCCATCCACCCTTTCGTCGTCATGGCCGGGCTTGCCCCGGCCATCCACGTCTTCGGTGGCGGCGATTAAGTCGTGGGTCCCCGGGCCAGGCCCGGGGATGACGTCGTCGTGGTACCGTCAGCCGATCACCACCACGGCCGCGCCGAGCGCGTCGAAGCGCGGGGTGACACCGAGTCCCGGCGCGTCGGAGGCGGTCATGAAGCCGTTTTCGCGGCGGGGCGCGTCGGTGGCGATGTCCACCGTGCCGTAGCTGTTGAAATCGGTGGCGGAGAAGGTGAATTCCTCCGGCGTCGAGCGGGCGAGATGGGCTATTGTTGCGGTGACGATGTCGCCGCCCCAGGTGTCCTCGATGGTCATCGGCGTGCCGGAGGCGACGCAGATGTCGCGCATCAGCCGCGCCTTGGTCAGCCCGCCGACCTTGGAGATTTTCAGGTTGATGATGTCCATCGCGTCATCCGCCAGCCCCTTCATCAGCGTGCCGACGCCGTCAATCACCTCGTCGAGCACGAAGGGCCGCGCGGTGCGGGCGCGCACCGACAGGCATTCCTCATAAGTGGGGCAGGGCTGTTCGATGTACACATCGAGGTCGGCCACTTCGGCGCAGATGCGGGCGGCTTCGGCGCGGGTCCAGCCGGTATTGGCGTCGGCGACGAGAATGTCGGAAGCGTCCAGAATCGCGCGGGTGGCGCGGATGCGGTCGATGTCCTGGTCGGCATCGCCGCCGACTTTGAGCTGGAACTTGGTGTAGCCCTCGGCCTTGTAGCCGGCGATCTTCTTCGCCATCACTTCAGAGGCTTCCTGCGAGATGGCGCGGTAGAGCGCGACCTTCTCCTGCGCCGCGCCGCCCAGCAGCTTGTAGACTGGCAGACCCGTGACCTTGCCGAGAATGTCCCAGCAGGCAATGTCGATCGGCGCCTTGACATAGGGATGGCCGCGCAGCACCGCGTCCATATGCCGGTTCAGCACGTTGAGATCGGTGGGATCGAGGCCGAGCACCTTCGGGCCGATTTCGGCCAGCCCGGCGCGCACGCCCTGGGCATAGGCCGGCAGATAGGCCGAGCCGAGCGGGCAGCATTCGGCATAGCCGGTGATGCCGGCATCGGTCTCCACCGCCACCACGGTGGAATCGAACACCTCGATGAAATTGCCGTTCGACCAGTTGTAGCGGCCCTCGCGCAGCGGGAGCCCGACCTTGTAGGCCTTGATGCCGGTGATCTTCATGGCGTGGTTTCCGTTATCTCGTGGTCATCGCGGGCCTGGCCCGGGGAAGAGGTCTTGCGGGGAGCGGAGGCATTGGCGGCAAAAGCGGGCCGGGCCTAGCCCGGCCGGGACGGCGGGGTTCACACCACCACGAAGCCATGGGCGAAGGGGTCGCGGTCGTCGATGAAGATGGTGTTGTAGCCGGTCATGCGGGCCCAGCCGCCGATGGAGGGGATGATCGCGTCGCGCTCGCCCACCTTCACCGCCGCCTCGACCCGGCCCTTGAACAGCGAGCCGATGATGCTTTCATGCACGAAATCGTCGCCCACTTTCAGCCGTCCCAGCGCGGCGAGATGCGCCATGCGCGAGGAGGTGCCGGTGCCGCAGGGCGAGCGGTCGATCGCCTTGTCGCCATAGAACACCGCGTTGCGCGCATGCGCCTCCGGGTGCCGGGCAACGCCGGTCCAAAGAATGTGCGACAGGCCGCGGATTTCCGGCTTTTCCGGGTGAATGAACTCATATTTCTCGTTCAGCGCCCGGCGCAGCGCCGGGCTCATCCCCACCAGCTCGCCGGCGGTGAAGTCCGCCATGTCGCGGAAGGCGGCCTGCGGCTCGACGATGGCGTAGAAATTGCCGCCATAGGCGACATCCACCGTCACCTCGCCAAGGCCGGGGCACTCAGCCGTCAGCCCGCGCGCATAGAGGAAGGCGGGCACATTGGTGATGCGCACCTCTTCCACATATTGCCCGACCTGGGTGTATTCCGCCTTCACCACGCCGGCCGGCGTGTCGAGCATCAGCACGCCCGGCGTCTTCGGGGTGACGAGCCCGTGCTCGATCGCCATCGTCACCGTGCCGATGGTGCCATGGCCGCACATGGGCAGGCAGCCCGAGGTTTCGATGAACAGGATGGCGACATCGCAATCCGGCCGGGTGGGGGGATAGAGGATCGAGCCGGACATCATGTCGTGGCCGCGCGGCTCGAACATCAGCCCGGTGCGGATCCAGTCGAACTCGCGCAGGAAATGGGCGCGCTTCTCGATCATGGTGTCGCCGACGAGGTTCGGCCCGCCGCCGGCCACCAGCCGCACCGGGTTGCCGCAGGTGTGGCCGTCTATGCAGAAGAAGCTGTGTCGCGCCATGGGGATACTCGTCAGAAGCGGTCGGGGCGGAAAGGTTCGAGCGGAATGGACGGCTGGCGCCCGGCCGCGAGATCGGCGATCAGCTTGCCCGTCGCCGCGCTCTGGGTCAGGCCGAGATGGCCATGCCCGAAGGCATAGAGCACGCGCGGCGAGGCGGTGGAGGGGCCGATGACGGGCAGCGAATCCGGCAGTGAGGGGCGAAAGCCCATCCATTGCCGGCCGCCCTCGGTGCGCAGGCCGGGCAGGAAGCGCGCGGCCTTGGTCAGCATCGCCTCGGAACGCTTGAAATTGGGCGGCGCCTTCAGCCCGCCCAGTTCCACCGCCCCGCCGACGCGAATGCCGGTGGACAGCGGCGTCACCACAAAGCCATGGCCGCCGAAGGTGAGTTGCCGGCGCAGGTCGAACGCGCCGGGCGGCAGGGTGGTGTTGTAGCCGCGCTCGGTCTCCAGCGGTACGGAATCGCCGAGCGACTTCGCCAGCGGGCGCGACCACGCCCCGCCGGCGATCACCGCGCGCCCGGCCTGCAGCGTCTTGCCGTCGGCGAGGCGCAGCCGCACGCTGTGCGTGTCGGCCTCGATGCCGGTCACTTCGCCATGGATGAGGCCGGCGCCGCGCGCCATCACCATGCGGAACAAAGCGAGGGCGTAGTGATAGGGGTCGCTCACCGTCTGCCAGTGCGGGGTGAACGTCCCGACCGTGAAGCGCGGCGACAGGCCGGGCTGCAGTTCGGCCAGCCGCTCGCCGCGCACATGCTCGAAGGCGATGCCCTCGCGCGCCCGCGCCTCCCAGCCCGGCATCGCCGCGGCAAGCTCGGCCTCGCTCTCATAGAGCTGGAGATTGCCATCGGAACGCAGATGCTCGGCAAGGCCGGCCTGGGTCACCAGCGCCTGCATGGCGGTGGCGGCAAAGCGCATCAGGTTGCCCTGCGCGGTGATCGAGGCCTGATAGCGGTCGGGCAGGCTGGCGCGCCAGAAGCGGATCAGCCAGGGGGTGATCTGCGCGAGGTAGCGCGGGGGAATGGTCAGCGGTCCCAGCGGGTCGAGCAGCCATTTCGGCGCCTTGCGCAGCATGCCGGGCGAGGCGAGGGGGAGAATGTCGGTGAAGGCCAGCGCGCCGGCATTGCCGTAGCTGGCCCCCTCCGCCACGCCGCCGCGCTCGACAAGGCGCACGCGGTGGCCTTCGGCGAGCAGGTGAAAGGCGGTGGCAAGGCCGACAATGCCGGCGCCGACGATGACGATGTCGTTCTGGGAGGAAGCTGAGGGCACGCTCTTAACCGCGCTGGTTCACGTCGGGCATCGCCCCGGAGCGGCGGCAGGCCGCTCCGGGATCGTGCAGTTTCAAGGGCGATTCCGTCCCCTTGGTCCCCGGCTCATGCCCGGAGGCGAGGGGACGGCGGAGCGCGCCTCACGCCGCCTTGGCGAGGGTCGGGCGGGTGGCGAGCGCGTCGCGGACGATCTTCTCCACCTTGGCGCGCTGCTCGCCTTCCAGCGGCAGGCGCGGGGCGCGCACGCGCTCGGTGGTGCCGGTGACCATGGCTTCGACCAGCTTGAGATTCTGGACGAGATAGGTCGACACGTCGAGGTCGAGCAGCGGGCGGAACCAGCGGTAGATCGCCAGCGCCTCGTCATAGCGCTTGGCCTTCATCAGCCGGTAGATGGCGACCGTCTCCTCGGGGAAGGCGACCACGAGGCCGGCGACCCAGCCCACCGCACCGAGCGCCAGCGCCTCATAGGCGAGGTTGTCGACGCCGGTGAAGATGTCGTAGCGGTCGCCGAAGGCGTTCTGCAGCTCGACGGTGCGGCGGATGTCGTCCGAGGACTCCTTCACCGCGACGAAGCGCTTGTCCTTGGCGAGCTCGGCCATGATCTCGACGGTCACGTCGACGCGGTAGGCGACGCGGTTGGAATAGATCATGACCGGCAGGTCGGCGGCCTGCGCCACCGCGGAGAGGGTGGCCACCGTCTCCTTCGGGTTGGTGTGGTAGACGAGGCTCGGCACCACCATCAGCCCGTCGGCGCCGGCCTGGGCGGCGCGCTTGGCGAGGATCGCGCAGTCGCGCGTGGCGGAATCGGCGATGGTCATCAGCACCGGGCGCTTGCCGGCAACCGCTTTGGCGGTCTTCAGCACAGCGAGGCGCTCGTCATGCGAGAGCATCGGGCCTTCGCCGAGCGAGCCGTTGACGATGATGCCGTCGACGCCGGCGTCGATCTGCAGGCCGAAGCTGCGCTCCATCTCCTTGTGGTCGAGCGTGTCGTCTTCGTTGAACTTGGCGGTAACGGCGGGATAGACGCCCTGCCACATGGGACTGCTCCTTAATTCTACTGAAAAGCCGATCCGGGGGGGATCAGAGGACGGATTTGAGGAAGTCGATGGTTTCCGGCTTTTGCGGATTTCCGATGACCTCGGCGGGCGGGCCGATCTCGTGGATCTTGCCCTTGTGGAAGAAGGCCACGCGGTCGGACACCTCGCGGGCGAAGGCGATCTCATGGGTGACGACGATCATCGTCATGCCCTCGGCGGAAAGCGAGCGCATGGTGTCGAGCACCTCGCCAACGAGCTGCGGGTCGAGCGCCGAGGTCACCTCGTCGAACAGCATGTAGTCGGGCGACATGGCAAGCGCGCGGGCGATCGCCATGCGCTGCTGCTGGCCGCCGGAAAGCTTGGAAGGATAGACCTTCAGCTTCTCCGACAGCCCGACACGGGCGAGCTTGTCCACCGCGATGGCTTCCGCCTCGGCCTTCGACTTGCCGAGCACCTTGCGCGGGGCGAGCATCACGTTTTCCAGCACGGTGAGATGGGGAAACGCATTCCACTGTTGGAAAACAATGCCGATCTTGCGGCGCAGCTTGTTGAGGTCGGTGCCGCGCGCATGCACATCCGTGCCGTCGACGAGGATGCGGCCCGCATTGATCGGCTCAAGCCCGTTGATGCACATGAGCAAAGTGGACTTGCCCGAGCCGGACCCGCCGATGACGGAGACGACCTCGCCCTTCTCGACGGTCATGGTCACGCCCTTGACCACTTCGAGCGAGCCGAAGGATTTGTGTACGTCCTGTATTTCGATCGACATGCAAAAACCTCGGGTCTCAGTCGTTCTCGCGCCAGCGCTTTTCGAGGCGGGCGCCGAGGCGGGCGATGGGGAAGCTCATCAGGAAGTAGATCAGCCCGGCGATGGAGAGCACGAAGAGCGGCTCCTGGATGCGGGTGACGATGACCTGCGAGGAGCGCAGAAGCTCGATGACGCCGATCCACCACACCATGGCGGTGTCCTTCATCACGCCGAGCGTCAGGCCGATCCAGCTCGGCAAAGCGACGCGGAGCGCGATGGGGAAGACGATCTCGGTCAGGTCCTGCCTCCAGGTGAGGCCGAGCGAACGGGCGGCGCGGCGCGTGGTGGTCGGCACGGCGAGAAAGCCGGAGCGGACGATCTCGGTGCAATAGGCCGACATATACAGCGCCAGCACGACGCAGCCGACGGTGAACGGCGCCCAGTGCAGGCCGATAATGGTCTTGAACGCATTCGCCACCACGAGCTGAATCAGCAGCGGGATGGAGCGGAACACGTCGAGCACCGCGCCGAGCGGGGCGTTGACCCACCAGGGCGAAATCGCGCGGATGACGCCGAAGACGACGCCGAGCAGCGTGCCGCCGAGCACGGCCCAGAAGGTGAGCATCAGCGTCACCCCGGCGCCCTTCAGCATGAAGAGGAGGTCGTTGAAGGAAAAGCTGGTCTCGAACAGCGAGGAGAACATGGTGCGCGCCCCTCTCAGTAACGGAACAGCCGCCACGCCATCAGGCGCGCGGAGAGGGTGACGAATTTGGCGAGGAGGTAATAGATCACGGCGGCGAGCGCGAAATATTCGAAGGTGCGGAAGGAGCGCACATTCAGGTCCTGGGTGACGCCGGTGAGATCATTGTTGAGGCCGACGATCACGCCGAGCGAGGTCATCAGGATCGCCCACACCATCTGGTTGGTCATGGGATAGAAGACGATGCGGAACATCTGCGGCATCACCACCAGCCGGAACGCCTGGATCTGACCCATGCCGAGCGAGCGGGCGGCGCGGGTTTGCGTCGGCGGCACGGCGCGCAGGCCGCCCCGAAACGTTTCGGCGAGATAGCCGGCATTGTTGAAGGTGATGCCGGCGAGCAGGGCGACGAAGCTGTCGAGATGGATGCCGAGCGAGCCGAGGCCGAAATAGGCCATGTAGATCTGGAACAGTGCCGGCGTGTTGCGGGCGAGTTCGATCCAGGTCGCGGCCGCGCCGCGGAAGGCGCGGTAGGGCGAGGAGGCGCCCAGCGCCAGCAGGACCGCAAAGGCCACACCGAGCACCATGGAGAGCACGGCGATTTCAAGCGTGACCAGCGCGCCCCACAGCATGTCGGGCAGCGCGCGAAACGCCGGCAGCCAGTGAAAAGTGTAGTTCATCGCGTGTGCTCGTAGGTCGCGGGCGATGGGCGCAGGGAGCGAGGGGCAAGAAAGATGCCGGGCCGTCATCCCGGCCTGAGGCGAAGCCACAGAGCCGGGATTGTCGACCGGGCCTGCCTCGGTGCGATCCCGGATCGGCCTGCCGGCCGTCCGGGGTCACGCGGGGGCTCGTTCAGCGATAAACGCCGGGAACCGTCAGGTTGGGCGCCTCGCCGAGGCCGATCCACTTGTCGTAGAGCGCCTTGTAGCGGCCGGTGCGGACCTGCTGGTTGATGAACAGGTTCAGGTAGTTGATGAGGCCCTGCTCGTTGCGCAGGGCGATCAGCGCGACATAGTCGATGTCGTAGGGGGCATCGCCGCCCATCATCAGGCCCTTATACTTGCCTTCCTTCACGATCGCCGCGGCGACGGTGGAGGTGACGACAGTGGCGTCGATCTGGCCTTGGGCGAGGGCGAGGAACACGTCCGCCTGGGTCTGGTAGCCACGGAAGGTGGTGCCGGCGCCCCACGCCTTCACGTCCTTCTCCAGCGCCAGCGCTTCGAAGGTGCCGGCGACCGAACCGGTCTTCTTGCCCTTCAGGCTGTCATAATCCTTGATGCCGAGCCCGTCCTTGGTCAGCACCACCATCTTGAAGGCGAAATAGGGAATGGTGAAGCCGGCGGTCTTGGCGCGTTCCAGCGTGTCGGAGGTCGAGGCGACGCCGACATCGACGCGGCCCGAGATCAGCGCGGGAATGCGGTCGGGGAAGGGGGTCTCGACGATTTCCGCTTTCACGCCCAGCGCCTTGGCGAGGTCGTTGCAATAATCCACGTCAAAACCGATCGGCTCGTTATTGGCGTCGCGTGAGCCCATGGGCGGAAAGTCCAGCACCACCGCGCAGCGCAGCGTGCCGGAGGCGATGATGTCGTCGAGCTTGTCCGCCTGCGCGGGCAAGGCGGCGGCGAGCGTCAGCGCCGCCGCGGCAAGAATGCCGAATCCCTTAGCCATGATGGCTCTCCTCTGGAGGAAGCTGTCTTCATTGTTGATGACCGGCGGCGCCGCGAGAGGTGCCCGAGCCGGCGACGGAAAGGAGCTTCCAATTTTTGGATCCAAGTTGCAATATCCATTTTGCCGTCAGGTACGAATTTTACCTGTGAACGGCCGTGGCATCGCGCACGACAAAACGGCACGCTGCACATGGACGGTTCCCGCTGAATCGGACGGCGCAGTCGGGGAGGAGGCAGGCAGGTGAAGGTGAAGGCGACGGACATCGGGCAGATGGCCTCCGCGTCGGATGTCATTTTCGACGCGCTGCGCCAGGCCATCGCCAAGGGCGACATTGCCGAGGGCCAGACCCTGCGGCAGGACCATATCGCCCGCATGTTCAATGTCAGCCGCATTCCCGTGCGCGAGGCGCTGACCCGGCTGGAAGAGCAGGGTCTTGTCTCCACCCAGCGCTATCGCGGGGCCGTCGTCACCACCCTGTCGACGGATGAAATCCGCGAAATCTTCGAGTTCCGCGCGCTGCTGGAGCCCGAGGTGCTGCGCTACTCGGTGGAGCGCATGTCGGAGGAAGGGCTGGAGGCGGCCAAGCGCTTCGCCCATGCTTTCGCCACCGAGACCGATTCCTCGCATTGGGGCGAGCTGAACCGCAGCTTCCATTACAGCCTCTACGAGGCGTCCGGCCGTCCCTATTATCTGCAGACCATCAGCGCCGCGCTGGATCGCGTCGACCGCTATCTGCGCGCCCAGCTCGTGCTCACCGACGGCATGGCGCGGGCGCGGCGCGAGCATGAGGGCATTCTGCTCGCCTGCATCCGCCGCGATGCCGAGGAGGCCGCCGCCCTGACCCGCGCCCATATTCTGGGCGCGTGCGTCTCGCTGATCGACTTTCTGGACCGGACCCGCGCCACGGAGGAGGCCAAGGGCTAGCGTCAATAGCCTTGCGCGGGACGTCGCCTGGCGGGATCACTCGTTCCGGGCGGTCAAGCGCCCGGGGCGAAGGGCGGGGCGCGAAGATCCTGCCGTTCCCGCCTCCGTCAGCGCCAGCAGCGCCCCGAACCGCAGCGCCTCGAACACCCCGAAATCCGGGGTCGTGCCGATCAGCAGACCCACGGCGAAGGCCGGGATGAATGACCAGGTGAGCCCGCTCGCCAACGCTTGCTCCCGTGGCTCGCCGCGGCGGACGGGTGCGAGCAGCAGCCGCGCCACAAAGGCGAAATAGAGGATGAAGCCGGCAAGGCCGGTGCTGGCGAAGAGGACCACGGCAAAATTGGAGGCGCGGGTGGAGCCGAGGCCGACGCCGAGGAGATAGCTGTCGAGCCCCGCCTGCATCGACCGCGCCGTCCAGGCGCTGCGCTCCGCATAGGAGCCGCTCTGGGTTTTGCTGAACACCACTTCGTCGAGCCGCTCCATGACCGGCTCGAAGATGCCGGGTGTGATCATTACCGCGGCGGCGGCGAAGCCGATGATCGCCAGGGCGAGGAAGAAATCCTCGCGCACGCCGCCCTGGGAGATCCGTGGGCGGTTGATCCGGAAGGCGCGGGTGAACCAGTCGAGGCCGATCAGCAGTGCAAGAACCCCCAAACCGACATAACCGGCCGAGGAAGTGGACGCCACCACCAGGGTCGCCAGCGCCACGATGAGCGCGTTGAGACGCATGGAGGACGCGCGGTTGCCGCTCATTCGTCGCAGGAAATACAGGCAGGCCAGCAGGTTCAGCGCCAGGGCACCAAAGGATGAGGCTTCCGGCATCAGCCCGGTGACCCGGCGCACCCCATCGGCGATGGTGGCATTGTCCAGCAAGGCGTAATTCGCCGTCTTGAAGCTATCCAGAAGCGGGTCGAGCGCCACGAAGCCCGTCAAATAGCTGAGGATTCCGGTGAGGACCGTCACGGCGGCGCTCAACATCAGGCCGGGCAGGATCAGGTCGCGATGCTTCGGCGCGCGGAAGAAGCAGGCGAAGGCGAACACCAGCAGCACCGACACGGTGAGATTGGCGAGCTGCGAGAGATTCTGCAGCGTCGGGCGCAGCAACGCGGCCTCGCGAAAGGCCGTCGCCATCGGCACGATCGTGACCTGTCCGGCGAGCAGACGCGGCATGAACAGCGTCACCAGCAGCGCAACCGTCCAGAACAGCGTCAGCAGCAGGCCCGGTCCCCGCAGCGCCGTCGTCAACAGGTCGGAAATCCCGTGGCGCCGCAGGAGGAACTGCCGCAGCACGAACAGGGCGGCGGCGACATGCACGGCCAGCAGCGAAAGACCGCCGGTCATCTGCACCGGGACGACGGCGAACATGCCGAATGGCAGCATGCCGAAGAACAGCCACAGCAGAACCGGACGCCGCGCGAACAGGCCCCACAGCGCCACCGCCCAGAACAGGGCCGCCGCCAGCGCCGTCATGGCGGGAAGCGGCCATGGCCGGCCGCGCTTTCGGCGGCGCCGTCGACGACCTCCATGAGGCGGGTCCCGGCGGCGCGCCAGGTGAAGCGGGCGACGAAGGCGCGGCCCTCGCGGGCGAGGCCGTCATACAGCCCGTTGTCGCCGCGCAGCCGCAGCAGCGCGGCCTCCCAGGCGGCGGGGTCGTGCGGGTCGGCGTGTAGCGCGCCGGGGCCGCACACTTCCGGCAGTGCGCCGCACGGGGCAATGATGGCGGGGGTGCCCAGCATCAGCCCTTCCACCGGCGGCAGGCCGAAACCCTCGGTGAGCGAGGGGGTGCAGACCGCCAGCGCGTTCGCCTGCAAGGCGCGCATCTCGCCCTCCGCGACATAACCGGGAAACAGTACATTGGCGCCGGCGGTCACGCCGGCGGCGGCGAAGGCGTCGCGGCCGGCGGCGCCGACGAGCACGAGAGTCATGTCCTGCAGCGCTGGGCGCGAGAAGGCGCGGATCAGCAGCGGGATATTCTTGTGCGGCATGAGATTGGCGAGCGCCAGCGCATAGAGGCGCGGGGCCAGCCCCAGCCGGGCAAGGATCGCCGGCTCGGGCGGGGTGCGCAGCACATGGTCGGCGCCATTGGCGATGACATGAACCCTCTCCGCCGGCGCGAGGCCCAGCCCGATCAGTTCGCCCTTGGCGAAGTGCGACACCGTCAGCAGCCCGAGCTGGCGCCGGCCGGCGAGACGGATATTGGCCTTCAACGTTTCCCGGAACGCCAGCGCATAGGAGGCCGGCGTGGTGAAGACCTGCGCGTCGTGCACCATGGTCATGCCCCGCCGCAGCAAGAGCGGACTGCGCGACGCGAAGTTGAGCAGTAGCCGGCCCGCGGCGGCGCGGGGCAGGTCGATCTGTTCCCAGATATTGCCGGTCCGCCGGCCGATGCGCGTGACCGGCAGCCCGACATCGCGCACGCACGCATTCGGTGGCGCCAACACATGGATAGGCCGCGCCTCTGGGGCGTCCGAGGCCAGCCTATCGGCGAGGGCGCGCGTCAGATGCTCCGCCACCGCATAGGTCGCGGCCGGCGGACCGGCGAGAAAACGCCCGTTTATGCAGATTTCCACCCGCCCTCCGGTCCGTTTGGCGCCACGCTGTCGACGACCTCCATGAGGCGGGTCGCGGCGGCGCGCCAGGTGAAGCGGGCGACGAAGGCGCGGCCCTCGCGGGCGAGGCCGTCATGCAGCCCGTTGTCGCCGCGCAGCCGCAGCAGCGCGGCCTCCCAGGCGGCGGGGTCGTGCGGGTCGGCGTGTAGCGCGCCGGGGCCGCACACTTCCGGCAGTGCGCCGCACGGGGCAATGATGGCGGGGGTGCCCAGCATCAGCCCTTCCACCGGCGGCAGGCCGAAACCCTCGGTGAGCGAGGGGGTGCAGACCGCCAGCGCGTTCGCCTGCAAGGCGCGCATCTCGCCCTCCGCGACATAGCCGGGAAACAGCACATTGGCGCCGGCCGTCACGCCGGCGGCGGCGAAGGCGTCGCGGCCGGCGGCGCCGACGAGCACGAGAGTCATGTCCTGCAGCGCTGGGCGCGAGAAGGCGCGGATCAGCAGCGGGATATTCTTGTGCGGCATGAGATTGGCGAGCGCCAGCGCATAGAGGCGCGGGGCCAGCCCCAGCCGGGCGAGGATCTCCGGCTCGGGCGGGGTGCGCAGCACATGGTCGGCGCCATTGGCGATGACATGAACCCTCTCCGCCGGCGCGAGGCCCAGCCCGACCAGTTCGCCCTTGGCGAAGTGCGACACCGTCAGCAGCCCGAGCTGGCGCCGGCCGGCGAGACGGGCCTGCCACTGGCCGGCAAGCCGCCGGGCAACAGGGTAGGATCGCGGCACGGTAAAAGCCTGCGCGTCGTGCAGCAGGGTGAGCGCGTTGCGCGCGGCGACGGGGGTGCGGTTGCACAGGCTGAGCAGGAGACCGCCGCGGCTGTGCAAGGGCAGCGACATCTGCTCCCACGCGACGCCGGCCAGCCCTCCCACGGGATGGGCGGGAATGCCGGGATCATTGGCGAGCCGGGCAAGGCCGGGCGGCACCAGCAGCCGCAATTCCCTGTCGGTCACCACTTCCGCCAGAGCGGCGATCAATTCCTGCGCCACGCGGTGCACGGCGGTCGGCCCGGCCGAGGTGAACTTGCCGTTGATGAAGAGCGGAGCCTTGCGGGCCATGCCTAAAGTTCCAGGATGCGGCGCGGATCGGCGCGCCCGGCGATGATCTCGCGCAGCGCCAGCCAATTTCCGGCCAGCCGCCCCCGCCGGTCAATCCACGGCTCGGGCCGCGCCAGCCGGGCGGTATTCGCCAGCAGGCTGCGCAGCATCAGCCGATAGGCGAAGAGGGGCGGCATGGTTCCCTTGCGCCGGAGATACCAGGGATTGGCGATCTGGCTGTAGCCCAGCCGGCGGCCATTGCGCTCGCGGCCGGCCTTCTCGCCGCAATGTACGCCATAAAAGGCGTCGGTATAGACCAGCGGACCCTGCAGACGGCTGCCGAAGTCGATGTCCTCCTGCCAGCCATAGAGCGGCAGATTCTCGTCAAAGCGGACAGTGCCGATCGCCGCCCGGCGATAGGCCATGTTGCAGCCATAGAGGCCTTTATGCGGCGGGGAAACGCTGAGGCGCGGCGGCTCTTGCCGGGCGTCCTCCGCCTCCACCAGCGCCACGGCCGTCGCCGGGGCGATGCCCGGTCCGCCGATGCCATCCGCCAGCAGCCGGCCGCTCGCCCCGGAAATGGCGGGATAGGCGGCGAAGAAGCGGGCAACGCCGTCGATGAGGCGGCAAGAGGGAACGTAGTCGTCATCAAGAAACAGCACGATGTCGAGGTCCGGCGGCAGCCTGTCCAGCGCGCGGTTGCGCTGCCGGCAGGAGCCGCGCGGCCCGAACAGCCGTTCCAGCGGGAACGGGTAGGTACGCGGGGGCGGCGCGTCGGCGGCGCTTTCCATCGACAGCACGACGCAGGCCGGTGCCCGGCTCTGCAGCGCCAGCCGGTCCAGCAGCGTCGCCACGTTCGGCGCCCGCCCCAGCGTGGCGATGATGATGCCGACCGAGGGCTCCTGCACCGCGCCGCTCACCGCGCCGCTCCGGCGTGCCGGTCGATGAGCTGGCACCATTGGCCGAGAACGCGGCTGCGCTCGAAGGCCGCCAAATGGGCGCGGCTGCCGGCGACGCGCGCGGCCCGTTCGCTCGCCGGCATCAGCGCCAGCGCGCGCATGCCCTGCGCGATCGCCGCCACATCCGTGGCGTCAGCGTGCAGCATGGACGGCCCGCCGACTTCCAAAAAGACGCTGTTTGCCGTCACCAGGCACGGCAGGCCGTGCTCTGCCGCCTCGATCACCGGCATGCCGAACCCTTCCAGCAAGCTCATCAGCACGAAGCCGCCGGCATGGCGATAGAGCCAGCGTAGTTCCGCCTCGCTGGTATAGCCCGACAGGACCACGCCGGGCGTTCTGTTCCCGAGATCTATCGCGTCTTCCGCGCCGGGTTCGTTGCCGCCGATCAGCACATATTGCCAGCCCTGCCCTGCCAGCCCGCTGCGGGCGAAAGCCTCGATGCACCGCGCCTGGTTCTTGCGCCGGCCGAGGCTGCCGACGGTGAGCAGAAAATGCGCGCCGATACCGGCGGGGCGGGATTCGGGCGCCTCCGCCACTTGGCGGCGAACCGGAATGTAGATGACGGTGGAGGAGGGATAATCCTCGCCATAAAGCGCGTGGAACGCCTGCTGCGAGGTGCGGCTGACAAACACCATATGCGGTTTTGCCGCGCGGATCGCGGCGTAGCTGTGGGCGTAGAGCGCGTCGACCCGGGGGGCGAAGTACCGGGCATGGGTGATGGGCCCGACATCGTGGCACAATACGATATCCCGCGCTTCCAGCCGGTGGCGCGTCACGCTGAGCGGATCGAGATGAAGCGTCGGGTGCACGGTTCGCAGCCGCGGCAGCGAGGCGGCGAGGCCCGGGAGGAAGACCCGCGCCGTGGTTTCCCAATGCGTCAACCGCCCGGCGAGGCGCCGGCCGAATTCGCTGCCGGGAAAACCGGCGAGGCGCCCATACCGAACGGAGGCGACCCTTTCGCCGAGGCCGGCGATGATCTCCCGACCCAGAAACAGCTTTCCGGTCCGGTCGTTGAGCGCCAGCGAGAAATCGACATCAACCGGCATGGGGGCCGCACGTACGGCGCCCGCACGCACAGGGCTCGCCTGCTCGGCAGGAAACGGCGCTGGCGCGGCTGGTCGGTGAGCTGCGGTTGGAGGAGCGAATCAGGTCAGTGCGCATTGCGGTGGATGATCACGCGGACGGTGAGGAGGAGAACCTTCACATCCATCCAGAGCGACCAGTTATTGATGTATTCGAGGTCGGAAGCAACGCGGGCCTCGATATCCCGCCGGCTCTGTGTCGCGCCGCGCAGCCCGCGGATCTGCGCGAGGCCGGTCAGCCCCGGCTTGACCGCGTGGCGGCTCCAGTAATCGGGAACCAGTTCCCAGAACAGCGCCCCTTCCGCGCGCGAGCCCAGCGCATGCGGCCGCGGGCCGACAAGGCTCATATTGCCGATCAGCACGTTGAGAAGCTGCGGCAGCTCGTCGATGCTGGTCCGCCGCAGAAAGCGCCCCACCCGGGTCACACGCCGGTCGCTGCGCGAGGCGGACACCTGGCCGGTGGCGTCTGTCGTCTCGCTCCGCATGGTTCGCAGCTTGAAGCAGCGATAGGGACGGTTGTTGCGCCCGACCCTTTCCTGCACGAAGAAGGCCGGGCCGGGGCTGTCGAGCCTCACCAGCAGCGCGGCCGCCGCAATGGTGGGAGCGGTCGCCAGCAGGAGAGGCACGGTGATCGCGAGATCGAGCATCCGCTTGCTCAGGCGTTCGCCCAGCGTGAGCGGGCCACGCGACACCAGCAGCGTGGTCTGTTCGTTCCAGCGCGACAGGGAGAGCGGCTCGAAGCCGCCGAGATCGACCACTACCTCGGCTTCGAAGCCGCTGAGCCGCATGGCCTCCGTCCATTCGAGCCGATCGCGCGGATCGGTCAGGGCGAGGATCACCCGGTCGGCATAACCGATGATGTCGCTCAGCGCGGCGAAGAAGGCGGGATCGTGCAGGCGCGGCTGGAGACCCGCCTTGCCCACCTCGACATAGGTCGTCAGTGCATCCTCCACGCGCCCTTCGGCATCGCCGTTGTCGGTGAGGACGACCCGGCGGGGCGCGATGACCGGCAGCAGCCGGTGGCGGGTTAACCGAGTCGCGGCTAACCGGCCCATGGCTATCAGCGCGAAGGCTAGGATGAACGTGTAGCCGATTTCGAGACGCGACAGCAGGCTGCCGACCTTCAGCGCGAAGAGGGCGGTGAGGAAGATTCCGGCGGTGACGAGTAGCGCGGCGAAGCTGGCCGAGACGGCCTGGCTGAGCGATGCGGCGGCTTCGACCGAATAGGCGCGCAGGCTGACCGCCGCGAGCAGATAGGTCGGGGCGAGAAAGAAGAAAACTTCCCAATTGCCGTCAAAGGGCGTGCCGTGGCGTAGGGCCGCGCCGGCGAGGCAGCTACCGGCAAGGGCGAGCAGGTCGATCGTGGCAAGTCCGGCCGTGAGGCAGACGCGGACGGCGTCGCGGTAGCGCGTGAGACGGCCGGCGGGGCGCTCCTCCGACGCTTCGCCCGCGGCAGCCCCACGCATGCCACCGTAAGCACCGAGGACTTCCATGCGTCTGTCTTTCATTCCAGGAGCCGGGTGATGCCTGCGACAAGCGCGCATCAGCCGGCAAACGTTTTCCTGCCGCCCTGTCGCAGCAGGCACAGCCCCTGAAGAAGGCGGAAGCCTCCGATGCACCGCCAGCGTGCCCGCAAGGTAATCCGGCTGCGGTCCGCGCGGCTAAAATGCGCCAGCGGACTGCCATCGGCTTCCTTATGCCCCTTCAATTTCTATGGTAATTGCTTAGCAGAGATAACGGGCTCGGTGCAACGACCTGTATTGATTATTGCACTTTCTGCCCAGCTTACCATGACGCAGAACGGTTACACATGCGCCCACAAATTTAGAATGATTTTAATAAAACGAACGGCAGAAGGTGTGAACTCCGGTGGACGGGCTGAGAACGGGATGACGCAGCGACAGGTCGCGATTGTTTTCGGTGGTGCCGGTTTCATCGGTTCGCATTTATTACGAAGATTGATGCAATCGCCCACGACCCGACCGATCAGCATCGACATAGCCCCGCCCAGGCTGCCGGTTCCGGGTGTCGACTACCGCCAGGGCGATGTCCGCGATCTTTCTGCATTGACGGTCGAAGGCGGCGTGGAGACGATTTTCAATCTCGCGGCGGTTCACACCACGCCCGGCCACCCGGCGCATGAATATTACGAGACGAATATTCATGGAGCCCTGGAAGTCTGCGCCTTTGCCCGCCGCCAGGGGACGAAGAGGATCGTCTTCACCAGCTCCATCTCGGTCTATGGACCCGGCGAGGAAACCAGGTCGGAAGCCTCGCGCCGCCAGCCGGACTCGGCCTATGGGCGGTCGAAGGCGATGGCGGAGGATATTCACCAGGTCTGGCTGCAGGAGGCGGCGGAGCGGCAACTGGTCATATGCCGACCGGCCGTGATTTTCGGCCATGGCGAAGGCGGCAATTTCACCCGGCTCGCCCGGCTGCTGCGCCGTGGGCTGTTCGTGTATCCGGGGCGGCGGGACACGATCAAGGCGTGCTTCTATGTCGAGGATCTCGTCGAGACGCTGCTCCATGCCGCCTCGCTGGACGAGCGGCTGCTGCTGTTCAACGGCTGCTATCCCGATCGCTACACATTGGAACAGATCGTCGAGACCTTTCGCGCCGACCATTTTCCGCATGCGAGGACGATGACCGTGCCGCGCCCGCTCGTGCTCGGCGTCGCCAGCGCCTTGCGGCCGATGGCCGGCGCGGGTATCGGCATCCACCCCGACCGTGTGTTGAAACTGGTACGCTCCACCGACGTGGTGCCGCGCTGGCTGGAATCGCGTGGCCTTGTCGCCCGGGGCCGGCTGCCTTCGGCGCTGCAACGCTGGAAAGACGAGTCCGCCGGTGCGTTCGACTGACGCCCCATCCGCCTCTCCGGCTCGCGTGAAAGACGACAGGTCATGAAGGTCGCCCTGGTTCACTACTGGCTGGTCGGGATGCGGGGCGGCGAGAAGGTGCTGGAATCCTTCTGCCGACTTTACCCGCAGGCGGATATTTTTACCCTGGTTGCTGAGCCGGCTCAGCTTTCCGACACGCTGCGGCGGCACCGGATCACCACCTCCTTCCTGCAGAAGATCGGCGGACGGCGGCACTATCAGAAAATGCTGCCGCTGATGCCTTATGCGCTGGAGAGCCTCGACCTCACCGGCTACGACCTGGTGATCTCCAGCGAGGCCGGCCCGGCGAAAGGCGTGGTGACGCGGCCGGATAGCCTGCATGTCTGTTACTGCCATTCGCCGCTGCGCTATCTCTGGGATCTCGCGCCGCAATATCGCGCCGCCTCCGGCCCGCTCACCCGGCTGGCGATGACGCTCTTCGGCCCCGGCCTGCGCCAGTGGGACGTGACCACGGCCGCGCGGGTCGACGCCTTCATCGCCAACTCAGCCTATGTCGCCCAGCGCATCGGCAAGTACTACCGGCGCGAGGCCACGGTCATTCATCCGCCGGTGGACCTCAGCCGCTTCGCCCCGGCCGAGGCGGTGGACGACGCCTATCTCTGCGCCGGCCAGATCACGCCCTACAAGAAGATCGAACTGGCGGTCGAGGCTTTCAGCCGCATGGGGCGGCGCCTCGATATCATCGGCGAGGGAGCCAGCGACCAGCTCAGGCGCCGCGCCGGGCCCGGCATCCGCTTTCTGGGTCCGGTCAGCGATGCGGAGATGGCGCGCCAACTCGCGCGCTGCCGGGCGCTGGTGTTTCCCGGCGTCGAGGATTTCGGCATCGTTCCGCTGGAGGCGATGGCCAGCGGCCGCCCGGTGCTTGCCTTCGGACGCGGCGGCGCCACGGAGACGGTGGTGGATGGAAAAACCGGCCTGCTGTTCCACGAACAGACGGCCGAGGCCATCATTGATGCCGTGCAGCGCTTCGAGGCGGGCGCCGTCACGGGCACGCCCGAGGAGTTTCGCGCCCATGTGGCGCAGTTCAGCCGTGACCGCTTCGAACGCCGGATTGCGTCCTTCATTGACGAGCGCCTCGCGCGGACGGGATCGCCCCGGCCGGGCGGGGAGGACAGGAGTGCGAGAGCCAGATGAGCGTTGGTCCCTGGACATCCATGAGCCCCGCGCGGCTCATTCTGCTGGTCGTGCCGCTGCTTCTGTCGCTTGCCGGCTGCGCCACGGCACCGAGCGCGCCGCCTGCGGCGGCCGATGCGGCCACCACGACCGACTATGTCCTCGGCACCGGCGACAAGCTGCGCCTGACCGTGTTCAACGAGCCGACGCTTTCCGGCGAGTTCGAGGTCAATTCCGGCGGCTTCATTTCCGTGCCGCTGATTGGCAACATCAAGGCGCAGGGCGAGACGGCGCAGGCGGTGGAAGGCGCCATCACCCAGAAGCTGGCCGGCGGCTATGTGCGCGATCCCCGCGTCAATATCGAAATCCTGCAGTATCGCCCTTTCTACATCATCGGCGAGGTCTCCAAGCCGGGCGAGTATCCCTATCGCAACGGCATGAACATCATGAGCGCCGTGGCGGTGGCGGGCGGCTTCACCTACCGCGCCAATGATTCCACCGTGACGATCCGCCGGGCCGGGCAGACGCAGGAATATTCCTATCCCGTCACCACCACGACGATGGTGCTGCCCGGCGACATTGTGCGGGTCGGCGAGCGGCTGTTCTGACCGGGCGCCGGCGCCGGGCTCACGCGGCGGTGTCGAGGCGCCGGCTCCAGCTCTGCGCCAGGCCGGCGCCGAGCAGGGCCCAATAGGTGATCGCCACCGCCTGGATCTGCAGGCTGAAATCGACGGCCGCATGCGACAGCACCGCCACGCTCGCGGCGAGCGCGACCGCGCTGATCGGATGCGGGCTTTCGCGGCGCAGCATATTGGCCAGCGTCACCGCCAGCAGGCCCGCCACCAGCGCGGCGAGCACGAGCGTGGCGGGTATGCCGAGTTCGAACAGCAGTTCGATATAGGTGTTGTGGGCCTTGTCCCAGTGATGCCAGGGCGAGAAGGCCTCGGTGCCGCGATAGACCGCGAACATGCGGTCGAAGCTGCCATAGCCATAGCCGGTCAGCGGCGCGTTCCACACCGCGTCGAGCGTGCGCGCCGCCACCGCCCAGCGCGGATCATGCCCGCCCGGCAAGGCGAAGCGCTCGCTCAGATCGTCACCGAACAGGGCGAGCGTCGCCAGCAGCATGGCGAGCACCGGCGCGGCGAGGACCAGCACCAGCCAGGGGCGGCGGGTGGAGACGAGGCTCAGCACAAGCAGTGTCAGCACGCCGGCAAGGCCGGCAATGACGCCCGCCCGCGACACGGTGAGCACCAGCGCGGTGCCTATGATGCCGATGCCGGCGAGGACGGGCAGCGCCGATCGCAGCGTCGTCTCGACAAAGGCGGTGGCGCGCATCGCCAGCGGCAGCGGGCCTCTGTTCCCGGCGCGGCGGTAGACATTTATCAGCAGGCCGATGCTGGCGATCAGCCCGAGGGCGGCATAGGTCGCGTAGCTGTTCTTGTTGACGAAGCTCGCGGTCAGTTGCCCGACATAGGCCTGCTTCTCGAACCACAGCAGCCGCTGCGGCGCCAGCGCGAACTGGAGCAGGCCGAACAGGGCATAGCCGACGGCGATAAAAACCAGCGCGCGCAGGAACAGGTCCGCCCGCCGCCCGTCGCGACAGAGCTGAAGCGCGAGATAGAACGCCATCGCGCTGGTCAGCAGCATCACCAGCCCGCGCAGGCCGGCATCCGGCGTGACCGAGATTCTGCCCGCCACCGGCACGGCACCAGGCACCGGCCGAAGCGTCTGCGCCGTCAACTGCCAGAACGGATTGTGCCAGTCCGAAGGCGCGCCGGGGAAAAGCTGAAACAGGATCCAGCCCACCAGTGCGCCGCCCAGCAGGAACGCCCACCAGAGACGGCGCGGCGCCACGGGGTGGCGGGCGCCGGTGGCCAGCCGCCCGGCCTCGAACAGCATGAGCAGCAGGCCGAACAGCACCGCGTTGACCCCCCAGGCGACGAGCCGGTTGCTGCCGAGCAGCAGCGGCACCCAGGCGAGGGCGAGGACGAGACCCACGAAAATGAGGTCGTTATAGGTCTCCGCCCGGCTGCGACGCGCCAGGAACGCCGAGCGGCGCGCACCGCTTTCCACCGGGTCGCGCGGTGCGCTGCGGGCGGCGGGCGGCGCGCTCATGTGTGGAGCACCCGCGCCTGCGCGCCCTCCAGCACGACGCAGGACAGGCGGTGGGTGAGATAGGCGCCGGTATCGACATTGATGCGGTTGGCATGCATCTCGACCTCCATCACCGGGGTGTGGCCGTGCACGACAC